>DATIEW010000304.1:0-2072 GCA_035455585.1 Vicinamibacterales bacterium
GGCGGCCCAGAGCGGCGCACTCGGGCGCCGTAGCTGACTGACCGTGTGGGCCTGCCCCGGCTGGCCAGCCTTCCTCAGGGCGGTTGCCTTGGAGTTTCGCTCGCGCGTGAAGGCACCCAGTGGAACCCGGTAGAGCTGCCCTATGGCAGTGGCGAGTGGATCCGGCATGGCCTCAGCGTAACGCAATTCAGTGAGATCAGGCACTCGCGGCGCCTGTGTGATGCCTGGCTGACGCTCGATCCAGCTGAGCAAGGTCCGCTCCCATAGGTGACGAACCCACGCCGGGTGAAGCTCGACGAGGACTCGCTGCGGGTGTCCTTGGCGGCTGCCGGTCACGCCGTCAAGCGCCAACCCCTAGAAAGATAGCGCCTTTCTGGTTTCGTGGGCCCGCTTCGTCGACAGGGGGCCATCTGCTCACGGAGGGCCGAGTGGTGCTTCGGGGTTACGGCATCGTGGCCTCGAATGTGTATGATCGGAGCGTGCCAGCCGATGGCGCGTGCACGCACGAGGCGGCTCGCGTGAGCCTGATCCGCTGGTCCATCGTGGTGGTCGCCCTCATTGGCTTCGTCGCCTTCTTGCCTGCGCTCGACGCGAACTTCGTGAATTGGGATGACGACGTCAGCTTCCTTCTCAATCACCATTATCGCGGGCTCGGGCCGGCGCAGCTCCGCTGGATGTTCACGACAACGCTCCTCGGTCACTGGAGTCCGCTCACGTGGCTGACGTGGAGTGTCAACTACGCCGTCAACGGCATGCAGCCGTTCGGCTATCACCTTCTCAGTCTTCTGCTGCACGTGGTCAACATCGCGCTCTTCGCCGTCGTCGCTCGTCGCCTGCTCGCGCTCGGTTTCGGGATGGCGCCTTCGAGCGCCGCCATCGTGGCCGGAGCGAGCCTTGCCGCCCTGGCCTTCGGTGTCCATCCGCTGCGCGCGGAGTCGGTCGCGTGGATCAGCGGCCGACGTGACGTGCTGTGCGCCACCTTCTATCTCGCGGCGACGCTGGCGTACCTGCGCGGCGTCGCGAGCGACCGACTGATCTCGTCCGGCTGGTGCGCCATCTCCACCGCTACGTTCGCCGCGGCGCTGCTCGCGAAGGCCTCCGCGATGACGCTCCCTCTCACGCTCCTGCTGCTCGACGTGTATCCTCTGCGCCGCCGCCATCTCGGCTGGCCGACGATGCTGATCGAAAAGCTCCCGTACGCCGTGCTCGCGGCGGCGGCCGCCGTCATGGCGTTGATCGCGCGCCAGGAAGGCGGCAGCATCACCGAGTACACGCGGTACGGGCTGGGCGCACGGATCGCGCTGTCGGCGTACACGTTCTGCTTCTATCCCTGGAAGTCCCTGTGGCCGACCGGCCTGACGGCCGGCTACGAGCTCCCCGTCCAGATCAGCCTGTCGGAGCCACGCTTCGCGGTCGCGCTGGTGGCGGTCGTCGCGATCACGGGGCTCCTGATCCTCCTTCGCCGTGGCTGGCCTGGCGGGCTCGCTGCGTGGCTGGCGTCAATGATCGTCCTCGCGCCGGTCAGCGGCACCGTGCATTCCGGCGTGCAGCTGGTCGCGGACCGCTACAGCTATCTCTCGTGCTTCGGATTCGCCGTCCTCGTCGGGGCGGCGCTCGTCTGGGCGATACGCCGCGGTGCAACGAGAGCGGCCGCGGCTGTCGCCGTGGTCATGGTCAGCGTTCTCACGGTGACCACGTGGAAGCAAACCGCAACGTGGTACGACTCGGAGACGCTGTGGCGGCATGCGGTCGCGGTCGATCCGACCTGTGCGCTATGCATGAGCAATCTCGGCCGCGTCATCGCACGCCCGGGGCGCCTCGACGAGGCCGAAGCTTACATCGCACGCGCCATTGCGCTGAGGCCGGACCGGCCCGGTCCCCACGAGAACATGGGTGCCCTCCTGTTCGCGCGCGGACGCCTTGCAGAGGCCGAGGCCCGGTTCCGGGAGGTGGTGCGGCTGCGTCCTCATCATGGGCCATCGCACAACAATCTCGGCGCGGCGCTCGCCCAGGCCGGGCGGGATTCCGAGGCGGAGGCGGCGTTTCGCGCGGCCGCACGGCTGTCGCCTGGT
>DATIEW010000305.1:0-2484 GCA_035455585.1 Vicinamibacterales bacterium
ACTCGTACGCGAACACGCTGACCTACCGTGAGTTCCACAAGGTTCTCGAACGGGGCGGCGTCATCGGCGGCAGCTCGGCGGGCGCCACGATCCAGGGCGAGTACCTGGTTCGCGGAGATACGTCGGGTCCCAACGTGATGATGACGGAGGAGCCGAACCACCAGGAGGCGTTCAAGTTCCTGCGCCGATCGGCAGTCGACCAGCACATCAACGCGCGCAACCGGTGGGACGATCTGATCCAGGTCATTCAGAAACACCCGAAGCTGCTCGGCATCGGCCTGTCCGAGGGCACCGCCATAATCGTCACCGGCGACACCTTCGAGGTGATGGGAAGGTGGAAGGTCGCAATCCACGACAACACGCGGCTGTATCAACCGTGGGAGAAGCCCTACTACGTGCTGTCGCCGGGCGACGTCTACAACATGAAGACGCGGAGGGTGGAGAAGCTCGGGACGGGCGTCACGCCGAGGAGGACGGGCGGGCGGTAGACAAGGGAAAAGGGATAAGGAAAAAGGGACAAGGGACAAGGAAGAGGGAACGAAGACATTCTGAGGCGTCACGGAGCGGTATGGCAGGCTTGGAGGTATGACGCAGGGAACGGCTACGCGCGCTGTGCCGGCAACCGGCGCCGGGCCGCTGGTGCCCGCGTACCTGAAGCGCATCGGTCTTGCGGAGCCGGTCGAGGCCACGCTGGCGGGGCTTCGAGTGCTTCATGCGGCGCACGTCGCCGCCATACCTTTCGAGAACCTCGACATCCTCCTCGGGCGCCGGATCAGTCTCGACCTGGACCACCTGCGCGCGAAGCTCGTAGAGAGGCGCCGCGGGGGTTACTGCTTCGAGCAGAACACGCTACTGCTTGCGGTGCTGCGCGAGCTGGGATTCACGGCCACGCCGATGGAGGCCCGTGTCCGCGCCGGCGCCACCGCGATCCTGCCGCGCACGCACATGGTCGTCGTCGTGCAGCTCGGCTCCGACGAGTGGCTGGCGGACGTCGGGTTCGGCGGCGATGGTCCTTTGGAACCCGTCAGCATGCGGGCGGCGGACGCCGACGACTACCCTGGTGCGTACCGGGTCCTGCCGGAAGGGGCTCAACGTGTCCTGCAGACGCGATCGCCATCCGGCTGGGTCGATTTGTATGCATTCCTGCCCGAGCGAGTGCACCCGGTGGACTTCGAAGTGGCCAACTGGTACACCAGCACGCACCCGCAGAGCCGCTTCGTCCTCACGCTGACCGCGCAGCGATCGACGCGCGACGTCCGCTACGTGCTGAGGTACCCGACCTACTCGGAGATCCGGGGCGCCGACGTACGCACGCGCGAGATCGGCAGGAGCGAGCTCCTCCCGCTGCTGAAGGAGACGTTCCTGATCGACCTTGCCGCAGGCACGACCTTCGCAGTCCTCGATGGGCCGCCAGCGGGCCGCGCACCCGTTTGAGTTCCAGAGAGCATTCGGGCCTTCACGCGAAATGGGTCTTCGCGAAGGCTCGTCCGGAAGCCGACTTGAGGAACTTCATGAAATCCATCGCGCGCTCCTCGTCGGCGAACTGCACCAGCACGACGACCCGCCACGGCCGGTGCCTGGCGGTCTGAGGCGAGTCGCCCGCGTTGTGCGACGCCAGACACTGCGCGATGTCGCCGGTTACGCCGACGTAGTGCCGGTCCACGTCCTTCCAGCTGCGCAGCACGTAGACCTGACGGTTCTGCGGCTTGCTCATGCAGGGGGTCATGCACGACGTCTGCCGGTCTGAATCCGCGGCAATGGCGGACGATTCGCGTGGAGCGCGGGAGGACATCGCAGAAAGTGCACGCCTCCGCGGCTCGTCGCGTGTCAGTTTGTGCCACTGCCTGCCGCCGCAGCCGCGGGTGCGGGGCCGATCGATACCATCTGGAGCTCGACGACGGTGTCGAGCGCGTCGCGCCGGTCCGGAGGCAGCTTCAGCAGGACGCCGAGATCGTGCTGGACGAACTCCGCGGGGCTCCCGTCGCGAAGGAACCGCGCGGCGAGCACGCGGCCGCCGAGCGGCGGCACGAGGAGCGTCGCGTCCGGCCAGTCCAGCACGTGCACGTACACCCTGTCGCCGCGCCGGGTCGTCGCACCCCAGTCGCGAGGGGCGATCGGGCCTCCGCGCGTGCCGTAGATCGATGCGCCGTTGGCTTCGAGCCACTTGCCCACCTCGCGCAGCCGCGAGACGAATTCGGGCTGAATCCTCCCGTCCGGCATCGGTCCGACGTTCAGCAGGAAGTTCGCGTCATGGCCGGCGGCGCGCGCCAGATAGTGCACCAGATCCCGCGTGCTCTTGTACCGGCGGTCGTTGATGTTGAAGCCCCAGGCGCCGTTGATCGTGTCGCACGTTTCGAGGGGCAGGTCGCCGATCTCCGACTCGGCGTTGAACCCGGCGGTGTTGCCGCCCGGCAGGTCCTTCTCCCACATCTGAAAGTCTTCCCCCGGGAACGGCCGGCGGTGATGGTTCGCGCCGACGAGCGC
>DATIEW010000306.1:0-3415 GCA_035455585.1 Vicinamibacterales bacterium
GGCGTGCTGTTCAAGCCGCTGCCCTACCCCAATCCGGACGAGCTTTATGTCGTCAGCGGGCGTCACGACGGCGAGGGTGACCCGGAACGCGGCGTCGGCATGACCTCGCCGAACGAGGTGTCCGCCTGGTCGGACGCCGCACGGATCGTCACGATCACGAGTCTCGGGTACACGAGCCTCGGCTTCCCGGACGGCTCGATCGTTCGCGGCGTCGCTGCCGATCGCTCGTTCTTCGACGTCTTCGGCATCCGGCTGCTCATGGGCGGGTTCCGGGACGAGGACCACATCGGCGGCGAGCGGCCCGTGACCCCCGTCGTCATCAGCCATCGCGTGTGGCAGGAGCGATTCGGTGGCGACCCGGGCGTCATCGGCCGGACAATCGAGCCGTTCTCTCCCCGCTCGCGGCCGTCCGAGATCGTCGGCGTCATGGACTCAGGTGCCTTCATCCCGCCGCTGCCGGGAGGCACGAATGCGGCGGCGCGGCGGTCGACCCGGATCGACATCGTTCGACCTGCGTTCACGGAAGCCCTGAGCGAGCGGTCTGGCGTTGCGTTCGCCCGGATTCCGGCCCGGCAGCTGCTCGAAGCGCGGGTGGCGATCGACGCGGCCGTCGCCGCGTTTCGCGCCAGCGCGGCACCGCCGCGCGCCGGGATGTCGCCCGCGGCGCGGCTCCACAGCCTGGCGTACGACCGGGTCGACCTGATTCCGCTCGGCGACTTCGTCTCGTCGCGGGAACGCCCGGTGCTGGCGCTCGCCTTCGGTTTGGCGATGAGCCTCGTCGTCCTCGTCCTGCTCAACGCGGGCGCGCTCGCTGCCGCCCGCGCGCAGCAGCGCATCCGCGATCTCTCGCTGCGCCGGGTGCTGGGCGCGCGCCTGCGTGATCTGCTCCGGTACGCCCTCGCAGAGCAGGCGCTGCTCGCGGCGGCCGGGGCGGCGATGGGTCTCGCCGCTGCGCCGATGCTGCTCGGGCTCGTGCTCGATCGATTGCCGCCGGGGCTCACGCTGGTCAAGGACGTGCGGGTCGACTGGCGCGTGCTGGCGTTCGCCGGTCTGCTGTCGGCTGCGACGGCCTTCGCCGTCGCCCTGCTCTCGGTGCACGTCGCGACGCGCCGCGCGTCGATGTCTCCGGGATACCTCGATGCTCACGGACGAACGACCCCCCCGGGGCGCTTTGGCCAGGTGCTCGTCGCGGCGCAGACCGCGATCGCGTTCGCACTCGTGCTTGGTGGCGCGCTCTTCGCGACGAGCCTGGCGCGCGTCTGGCGCGCGGACCCCGGACTGCGCGTCGACCATGTGGCGACGATGAACCTGCTGTATCGGGAGCTGTCGACCACGGCCAGGAAGGGCAGGGCACTCGAGCTGGTGAGACTGCTGCGCGACGTGCCTGGCGTCCGTGCGATCGGACTCTTCGACGCGCCGCTGATGCGCAACATCGAGGTGCCCTCGTCGTTCTTCCAGACGCCCCCATCGGCCGTCATGAACACGGCGGTGAATCCGATGAGAATCAGCAGCGGCTTCCTCGCGGCGGCCGGAATTCAGGTCTTGTCGGGCCGCCTGCCATCGGACGCGGAGCTCGACGCCGGCGCGCCAGTCGTCGTGGTCACCGAGGCCGCCGCGCGGGCCTACTGGCCGGATCGGCCGGCGGTCGGCCAGACCCTCCGGGCCGGCCGCGGCTCCCGCGCGCTGGACACGACCGTGATCGGCGTGGTGCGTGACCTCCGGCTCGTGGCGCTGGACGTGCCCTCCGACGGCGTGATCCTGGCGCCGTGGTCGCTGCCGGTGCAGAGCACGTACGACCCTGTCCGCCTGTACGTCTCGATGCATCCCGACAGCTCCGGCGCGCTCGTCCGTGTCCTGGATCGCATCGCCGCGCTCGACCAGACGGTCCTGGCGACCGATGTGCAGTGGCTCGAGGACGCAATCGCGGAGTCGATCCGCGAGCGGCGCCTGGGCGCGCTGGCGGCCTCGGCCTTCGGTGGCGTCGCGCTGGTGTTCGTCGCGCTGGGCCTGCTGGGGCTCGTCACGATGACGTCGAGCCGGCGCACTCGTGAGGTCGGTATCCGGCTGGCACTGGGCGCTGCGCCGGGCGGGATCGCCCGGCTGCTGATCGGCGAGCAGATCGGCGCGGTGGTGGTCGGCGTGGCCGCGGGCGCGGTCCTCACGGCGTGGGTGGTCCCGGTCGTCGGCGCGCGGCTCTACGGCGTCGGCGTGTACGACTTCGACATCTGGCTGCCGGCGATATCCGTCATCCTCGCGACAGCCGTCCTCGGTGCGTGGCTCCCGGCCGCGCGGGCCAGCCGGATCGATCCGGTCGCGGCGCTCCGGGAGGGCTGAGCGGCCGCGTAGTTCAGGGAGCCTGGCTGGGAGGTGGGGTAAAGTACCAGCGGGCCTACGCCTCGGTCTATCCCGGGAAAGTCCTGATTATGCGCGGCCGTCAACCGACCGGGAGGCCGCGATCCGCGACACACAACTCCACAAGGCGCTGCGTCAGGGCGGGGCACGCCGTGTCCGTGATCGAAGATTGGGGACGCTCCTCGAGCAGGCGCTCAAGACCGTTCCGGTGCCGAGCGCCATCGAGAGGAACCACACGCGAGGGGCTCGCTGGGTGGCACACCTCGAACTCCGCGACGCCACCCTCACCAGGCGACGTCGAACCCATCGAGCAGGACGCGGCTACTAGGTCAGCTCCTCCAGGGCCTTCCGGTCGAGCACGACGAACCCTGCCTTCTCGGTCTTGACCAGATTCTCCTTGCCCCAGCGGCTCATGATGCGGATGCAGGTTTCGATGGTCGTGCCGGTCATGTCCGCGAGTTCCTGCCGCGAGAGCGGCAGCGGCACGAACGTCCCTCCCTGCTCGGGCCGCCCCATCTCGGCGGCCAGCTTCAGGAACAGCCGGGCGAACCGCGTCTCGATCCGGCCGCCGCTCAGCTCCGTGAGCCGGTTCGTCAGCTCGACGAGACGCAGCGTCAGGCCGAGCATCAGCCCGCGGACGAGCGACGGATGCTCCTCGAGCAGCCGGAAGAACGCCGGCCGCGGGATCTCGAGGCAGATCGTGTCCTCGAGGGCGACCGCGCTGGCTGGAAACGGCCGTCCGTCGTACGCCGCCACCGCGCCGAGCGGATCGCCAGGGCCGAAGACCTCGAGAATGAGGTCCTTGCCCGTCGGCATCATCTTGAAGACCTTCACGCGGCCGGAAGCAATCGTGTAGAACGCGTCGGACGGCTGGCCCTGTTCGAAGATCGTGTCGCCGCGGGCGAAGCGGCGGATGGAAGTGACCTTCGCGACGGTCTGCCGGTCCTCTGTGGCAAGCCTCCGGAAGACCGGCGTGATGCGCAGCAGCTCCTCCGGCGTCGGCGGCATGGGCGTTGATGATAGCAGCCCCAGCCCGCGCGCTCGCGGACCCCTGTGCTCCACG
>DATIEW010000307.1:0-2293 GCA_035455585.1 Vicinamibacterales bacterium
GGCGTCGCCGGCCGGCTGCGGGCGGTCGAAGTGCCCATCGGCGGCTGCGCGGGCGGCACGATCCTCCTGGAAATTCGCGACGTCAACGCCGACGGGACGCCGGGCCCCACGGTGTTGTCCTCAGAGACCTTCGCGGGCATCGACTTCGCCGCACCGGTCACCGAAGCGTTCCGCCGGCTTCGCATCCGGGGGATGACGGCACGGTTCGGCGTGGGCGACACGTTCGCGATCTCGCTCAGCAACATCGGCGGGTCGTGCGGAATCTGGAGGGGCCCGACCGGGGATCCGTACTCGGGCGGGACTGGCTGGGCCGACGCGAACGACGGCCCGATCGTGCCTTTGTCGCTCGGCACCGACCGTGACGACATGCCGTTCAGGACGTTCGTGCAGTAAAGGCGGCTTGCGGCGCAAGCGGCAAAGGGGACGGGTCTTGCTCGCGCAAGCGAGACCCGTCCCCTTCTTCCCGATCTGAACCGCCGGAGCCGATCCGGGCCTGAGTCAGCGCGCCGTCGCGAGCTGACTCACCGCCGTCGCGAGCGTGCGGGTCTTGGCGGCATCGGCGGCCGTGGGCGTGTCCTGCGCGATCTGCCCGGCGAGCCGCGTGAGCGCCGCCTGGCGCTCGGCGCCCGACAGCCGCTCGGCCGCCGAGAGGTCCGTGCGAATCGCCGCGAGGCGTGCCGACGCGAGGCCGCTCGACCGCTCGAGCTGGTCGACGTAGGCGCGCGCGAGCGCGAAGCTCGGCGGCCAGACGAACCTGCGCTGCTCCTGCGCGTTCATCTGATCGAACACGACGGTCCTAGCGGCGTCGATCTCGTTCTGCGACACGAGGCCGCTCGGCAGGAGCTCCAGGATGTCGAGCCCGCGCGCGATCTCGGAGCTGATGATCAGGCCGTTGTACCAGTAAACCGACCACGAGCCGCCGGTGATCAGCCGCGTGCCGTCGATCGGGCCGCGATCGAAGAACGCGATCTCCGTCGGCTTCGAGACGTCGGTCCAGTCGAAGACCGAGATGCCGCCCTGATACCAGCCCTGGACCATCACCTCGCGACCGGGAATCGGAATCAGCGAACCGTTGTGCGCGACGCAGTTCTCCTGGGCCGTCTGCGCCGCCGGCATCTTGTAGTAGCTCTTGAACACGAGCCGGCCGTTCTCGACGGCGAAAATCGCGTTCGCGCCCCACTCCGGCTTGTCGTTCGCGCGGCACTTCGGTCCGCCGCCGCCGCCCCATTCGTCGGTGAAGATCACCTTGGTTCCGTCGTTGTTGAAGGTGGCCGAGTGCCAGTAGGCGAACGTCGGATCCACCACCTGGTCGATGCGGACCGGATTCGCGGGATCGGAGATGTCGATGAGGATGCCGTTGCCGGAGCAGGCGCCCGCGGCGAGCCCGAGCTCCGGATACACGGTGATGTCGTGGCACATATTGGTCTCGGACGTTTTCTGGGTGCCGGGACCGTGGTCGCCTCCTCTCCAGAGACCCGCGACGGCTCCGGTCTCGGGATCGGCGAAGATTCGGGCGCGGTTCACGATGCGCGCTTCTTCCGGCCGCGCGAGCGGGACCTGGATCACGTCGATGCTGAAGAGGGCGGTGTTCGAATCCGCCGCGGGGTTCGCGTCCGAGCACTCCGCGAGCTCCTCCGACGGGCGGACCCTGCCCGTGCCGGAGTTGTAGACGTAGAGATTGCCCTTGTCGTCCGGATCGTTCACCAGGGTGTGGGTGTGCGAGCCGCGGCAGGTCTGGACCGCGGCTACCTGCTTCGGCATACGGATGTCGGTAATGTCGAAGATGCGGATCCCCCGGAAGCGCTCCTTGCTCTTCGGCTCGGCGACGCCTTGAAGTCCGCAGTCGAGCCGGCCGCGGGTCTGCTCGACGGACATGAACAGGAGGTTCTTGTAGATGGAGACGTCTCCCTGGCCTCCCGGGCATACCACCGACGCCAGGAGCTGCGGAGTCATGGGGTCCTCGATGTTGTACGAATTGAACCCGTGGTAGTTGCCTTCGATCACCATGTCCTGTGCGAAGGCGAGATCGGTGTTCGCGAAATCCAGAATGCCGCTCCGCGGCTCCTCCGCGTCGTCCTTCTCTTTTTTCTTCGCGTCGTCTTCGTCCTCCTCGGGAGGGTCGGGCAGACCCGCAGGCGCTTTGGGGTCGAAGAACCCGGCCGGCTTCGGAAGCGTCGCCACGCGCTCCACGTTCACCGCGGCCTCGCCCGCGTCCTGAAATCCCGGCTTGAGATTCACTCGCGGGTCGGTCGAGAGCTCCCTCAGCATGGCATCCATGCGGTCGATGTCCGCG
>DATIEW010000308.1:0-2393 GCA_035455585.1 Vicinamibacterales bacterium
GGGCGACGCCGGGGATGTCGACGGATGCGGTGACGGCGAGGCGCTGCTGGGGCACCTTCGGTGCGGGCGCGTGGCGGGCGGTCTCGGCGAGGGAGGCGGTCGCGCGGCGGGCGAGGGCCTCGGCATCGATGTTGCCGCGGCGTTCGCCCATGAGGGCGACCATGCCTGCGGTGACGCCTCGGGCTGCGGCGGCGGCGATGGCTTCGGCGTCGACGGTCTGGTGTGCGGCGGCGGCTTCGGCGGGGGTGGGGCCGTGGACGCGTTCCTTGAGGGCGGCGAGCTGCTCGCCGACGCGGGTCTGCTGGAGTTCGGCCTGCTGTTGGGCGCGGACGTCGCGGACGCGGAGTTCGGCGCGGATGCGGTCGAGGTCGTCGGTGAGGCGCATCGCGTAGGCGAGCGTGTCGGGTTCGACGTCGTCGAGGGCGGAGACGCGTTCGAACTCGGCGACGGCGCGGGTTTCGAGTTCGGCGAGTTCGGTGTCGCTGGTGAGTGTGAGGTCGGGCGGGGCGCTGAACAGTTCCTCGGCTGCCACTGTTTCCTCCGGTGCGAAGGGGTTGTGCGCCTGGATTGTTGGCGCCCTATCAGGGCGAGATTAGCTGATAGCACACAGCCCGGCAAACGTCAAATAGTTTGCCGGGCCGGTGAAACTAACTGGTCAGACACTCGGAGGAGGCGGAGGCGGGGGTGCCGGACGACGCCTTTTATTGCAACTGCACACGATTGCTCACCTCCCTCCGGGGTGGACGCGGCGCGACAGCATCCGCATCACGATCCGAACCGCGTCACGCTCCACATCCGACTGCGAGCGGCCCCACGCAACCGTCGGACGACCAGCCGCCACCAACGCCTGCGGCTCCCCCGACGCAACACGGGCCCGCATCTTCGGCACCGGGAACCCCGGCACGTTCACCGCGAGGAGCCCCACCAGCCGCAACTGGCCGCCGATGCGCCGCCAGTCCCCCGACACCTGACCAGCCGCCTGAAGCTCGTACACCTTCAGCGGGTCCGCGCCCGGCCGCACCGCACCCGCGACCCAGATGCCGTGCGCGTCGTTACCGACCGCCACATCCGCGACCGCCGCACCGGTGTTGTCGTAGTGCTCGGCAGCCGGAGACGCACCCAGATGCAGCGGCGCATGCCCCGTACCGACGGTGATCTGGCCGACCGCCACCCTGGATCCGTCGTCGCACGCGACCTCACCGGTGCGGTAGTACGGGTGGGCGTCCTCGTGCGGCGGCTGCACGCACACGCCTTCCTGCCCGATGTGGCACGAACCCCACTGCGCGGCATGCCCGTAGATCCGTCCGTCGTCCGTGACCGTGATCGGAGTGGGAAGCGACAGCTTCGGGTCGGCGAACCAGGCGGCGGGAGGCTTCCACACCCCAGCCGAAGCGGTCACGGCATGCAGTGCACGGAACGGCTCTGGTTCCCGGCCGCCGTCCCGCAGATGCTTGGCGACGTGGTCGTACACGCCACGCCGGTCCGCCTCCGGGATGCTGGTGCCGCCGCGCGCGCCGTGCAGTGCGCCGATCGTCGCGGAGCATGCGGTGAGGTTCGCTGGGCCTACGGTGCCGTCAGCGTTGATCTCGTGGTGCAGGAACTTCGCCGCGTCCTTCGGCATCTCGCCGTCTTCTACCCGGGCCCCGTCGAACCAGGCGTATGCGGCCCGCACCTTGGCCTCCGTCAGCGGCGACTCCAGCCGCTTGGAGTTCGGCCCCTCGTCCCACGGGCCGTCGGAGGTGGCCGTGTCGTGCGTGCCGACCGCACCCATCTCCTGCATGGCAGGGGCCTGGAGCGCCTCGGCGCCGACCGGCTGGCCGCCGGCCACGACCGTGCCGGCCTCGTCGAGGAGCGCGATGTAGGCCTCGGCGAAAGCTGGGATATCGACCAACGTTGCGGCCCTGATCCGTCCGCCGTGGAAGATGACCTTCTCGGGCTGTGCGAACAGCATCTCGAACAGGTCGTCCTCGCCTTCCTCCATGCCGGAGTTGACGTCCTCAGGCCAGACGAATTCGACGTCGGCGTCGGCGATGGAGTCGGCGTCGATGCTGACGCCGCGGAGGAACTGGCCTTTGATCTTGGCGTGGACGCGGCGGCCGTCTTCGTCGGAGAGGTCGAGGACGCCTTCGCCCATGATGAGGTCGCCGTCGCGCCAGATGTTGTCGATGCGGCCGACGTTGACGGCGACGGTGTGGGGTTCGCCGCCGTGGGAGTCTTCCTTGTTCCAGCGCAGTGGTATGGGGAGGTCGGCCCAGGTGAGTGCGTCGGGTGCGAATTCGCGGCCGTCGCCGGTGACCTTGCCTTCGATGGCGAGGGGGCCGCGCCAGGGTGCGGTCTGCCCGGTGTAGTCCATGTCGTCTTCGGGCATGTCCTTGGGCTTGTCGTCGCCTTCT
>DATIEW010000309.1:0-11013 GCA_035455585.1 Vicinamibacterales bacterium
CGAACCAGGTGCGCAGCCCGAAATCCGACAGGATCGACGCGCCGAAGATCAACACCAGCGCCGTGAACACGGTGCTGAGCGCGACGGTCCCCGTCGAGAGCGCGAGCCACGCGCACCAGAGCGTGGCGGCCAGCGTCGTGACCTGCAGCTGGCGGTTCGAAATCGACCCGTCCTGGAACAGCTGCCCCGGCGTCTCCGGCGGCACCACCAGCAGGCCGGTCTCGTGAAAGAGGATGATCAGCAGGAGCGGCAGGAGGCCGACCGCCGCCAGGTAGAACGCGATGGCCACCGCCCGGCGATCCCGGCGGTACAGCAGATGCGCCGCGGCGTTCAGGCCGGCGAACGGCAGGCCCAGCACCGCCAGCGGCCGGACGATGCCCTCCACGGCGTCGAACCACCGCTCGGCGGCGAAATAGAACAGGCTGCCGCAGACGAGCAGGAAGGCTCCGAGATACAGCGCGATCTGCGGGTAGGTCAGCGCCCGGCCGTGAACGATCCAGTCGTCCTCGCGCGTGTCGAGCGCCTCGTACGCGTGGCGCAGTCTCTCGGCCTCGTGGGGATAGATGAGCCGCAGCCGCAGCCACTCGCCGATCTGCTGGACGTGCGGCGCGATCCGGACGGACAGCGTCGACGAATACGCGGACGGGCGGGCCAGCACGGGACGGCCGTCGAGGAAGCGTCGCAGGTCCGCGGCCATGTCGCGAGCCGACGCGTAGCGCAGCGCCGGGTCCACTTCCATCGCCTCGAGCGCGATCGCCTGAAGCGGCTCGGGGACCTGAGGCTCGATCTCGACCGGCAGCGGCGGATGACCGCGCCGGATGGCCTGAATGAGATCGCGCTCCGCGACGCCCGCATACGGGGCCCGGCCGCAGAGCAGCTCGTAGAGCGTGACCCCGAGGGCGTAGACGTCGGTGCGCTCGTCGATCGGGAGGGACGGATCCAGCTGTTCGGGCGCGACGTACTGAACCGAGCCTTTCAGGTGGCCCCGTGTCGGGTCGCCGAGGCTCAGCCCGAAGTCGAGGATCCTCGGCGTGAGCTGGGCGTCCACCATGATGTTCGACGGCTTCAGATCGCGGTGCTGGAGGCCGAGCGCGTGCGCGTGGTGAACCGCCTCGCAGACTTCGACGATGACCCGCGCGCGCTGGCCGAACTCGAGCGACGGGCCGATGCGCCCGAGCTCGAAGCCGTCGACGTGCTCCATGATGATGCACGGCGGGTCCGCATCCGGGCGGAACTCGAAGATCCGGACGATCCGGCGATCGGAGAAAAGCGCGAGCGAACGCGCCTCGCGCAGGAACTCGTGCACGCCGGCGCGCGCCAGACTGTCGCGGCGGATTACCTTCGCCGCGACGATGCGATCGAGGCGCACGTCGCGGAGCTTGAAGACCTCCCCCATGCCCCCGGCGCCGATCCGCTCGATCGTCTGGAATCCCTCGAACTGCGGCAGGGCAGCCGCGGCGGGCGCGTGCGGCGCCTGCGCGGACAGCCCATCGTCGAGCGACGTCGTCAGCGAGAGATACTGCTGGATGAGCGCCTGCAGCGGCGCGACGAGATCGACCCGCGCCCCGCACAGCTCGCGCGCGCCGAGCACGATGCCTCGAAGCACGTGCGCTTCCACGAACCGCGCGAACAGCGCCTCGACGTCGGACGAGACGGGCGTCATGGCCGTTCCCGGGAGGCGAGCCGGATCGTGAGCGCGGTCATCGCCCTGGCGAGCAGCATCCGGCACGCGTCCTCGGACTTGCCGAGCCGCGCGGCGATCTCCGGAAAGGACAGCTCCTCGAACTTGCGCAGCAGGATGATCTCGCGGTGCGCGTCGCTCAGCGACTCGATCGCCTCCTCCAGCTGCTCCGTCCGCTCGTCGGCGATCGCCTGCGAGAGCGCCGACCGGACCGCCGCCGGCACCTCCCGTCCCTCCTCCAGCGGCTCCTCGCGCGCGGCGTCGCGGCGCTGGCGCCGGTAGAAGTCCGCGCGGTCGGCGATTTCACGCTCTGCGATCTTCGCCAGCCACGCCATGAGCGACCCGGTGTGCGTCCCGCGGAACTCGTCGAGCCGCTCGAACGACTTCAGCATCGCGGCCTGCAGGATGTCGCGCGACTCGAGCCGGGACCGCAGGCTGCGTCCCATGCGGAGCCGGATGTAGGCCAGCAGCTTCGGCGCAGACCGCTCGTACAGCTGTTCGATCGCCGTCGGCGATCCCTCCTGCGCCGCCCGGATGCGCGGGCTGTCCGCCGGATCCTCCATCGGCGCACACGTTACCACCCCTCCCGAAAGCCCGGCAATCGGCGCGTTCGGTTCCGCCCGCCGATGCCGTCTTCAGAGATGAGGGGCACCGCCCTGCGGAAGCCGGTTTTCGGCGCAAATGGGGCGAGTCGATCCGTCCCGTTCATGAACGATGCGGGCTAGCAGCTGCCCGAACGGAGAAGGGACAAGTAGCAAGAAGACAACTGTCGCAAGGAGCGACGTCATGAAACGTCATATCGCGTCGATCGCCGTAGTCGCGTCGGGCATGCTGATCCTGACCGGCTGTCTTCAGAAGGAGACCGATCACAGCCTCTATCTCTCGCCTGATGGGAAGCTCGCCTGGAGCATCCTGGAGCGCGACGTCCGCAGCGACGAGCGCGACCTGGCGAAGCGCACCGCCGAGGAACAGGAGTACCTGGACCGGCTTGCCGCAGGGCTTCATCCGCCGCTCCTTGCATTCCGACAGCTCGCCGGGTCCGACACGAGCGCGCGGCTGATCGGGCCCCGCAGGCCCTACGCCGTGCTGACCGAGTCTCGATTCGACGCCATCGACGAGGTCGTGCGGCGCATCCTGGCGGACCTGCGGATGCCAGGCGACGTCACCCTCGCACGACACGAGGAGTCGCTGACGTTGAGCGTCGCGCTCTACTACGACTTCGACTGGGAGCTCGACGACGGATCCGCGGTCTGCGCGCTGCTGGACTACGCGGCGCGCTACCGCATCATCCTGACCGAGGGCCGATTCGTCGAGGCCACGGGCTTCTCGCTCGAGGACGACAGCACGGCGGCGGTGCTGCGGCGCAAGGCGTTCAAGCCGCGTGAGGGAGAGCGCGGCGTCACGCTGTCGCTCACGTGGAGACCGTAACTCTCTGGTCGCCCTGGCTTCGAGTTACGACACATAGCGTCGGGCAGACGAGCGTTGGAACGGATGCTCCTCGATGCTCAGTGTATTGAGTAATTCTGCTCAATATACTGAGTAACGCCAGGTGGCCACTTCCATCGCCTCGAGCGCAACCGCCTGAACCGGTGGACGATCCCCGGCCGGTCCCAGAATCCCGAGGAGCTGCCTCGCACTCCAACCGCTCTGGGGCACAATGCGGGGATGATCAGGATCGACGGTCTCTTCGAGACCCACCTCACCGTCAGCGACCTGGACCGATCCGTGACCTTCTACCGCGACGCTCTGGGCCTGTCGGTGGCGAGCATCTTACCCGAGCGGCAGGTCGCGTTCTTCTGGATTGGCCGCCCGGGCGAGGCGATGCTGGGACTCTGGGCAACCGGCTCCAGCCCGCAGCGGATGACGCTGCACCTGGCCTTTCGCGTGAGCCTGGAGGCGGTTCTGGAGGCACCGCGGGCGCTGCGGGCGGTAGGCATCACGCCGCTCGACTTCGGCGGCCAGCCCACGAACGAACCGGTCGTGCTGGCCTGGATGCCCGCCGCGGCTGTCTATTTTCTCGATCCGGACGGCAATCTGCTGGAACTGCTGGCGATGCTCGAGGACTCTCCGCGTCCGGACGGCGGCATACTCAGGTGGAGCGACTGGGCGCCGGCTTCCGGCTGAAGCCGGAGGGGGAATCCCGCCAGAGAATCTCCCGCTACATCGTCCCCTCACTCGGCACGCAGCGCTCCCACGGGATCGACAGACCGCGCCCGGCGGGCAGGTCCCAGCGTGGCGGCACCCGCGACGGCGAGGAGCAGTGCGCCAGTGGCCCCCAGCACGAACGGGTCACGCGCGGACGTGCCGACGAGCAGCGGTTCGACGAACCGGCCGAGCGCGACGGCTATCACCTCACCGGCCAACACCCCGGCGAGTGCCGTGACGAGGCTGCCACGCAACACCAGCCCGACGATGTCGACCGGGCGCGCGCCAAGCGCGAGGCGCACACCGATCTCGCGCCGCCGGTCGGCGATGAGGTAGGACATCACGCTGTAGATCCCAATGCCCGCCACGACGAGCGCCAGCACGCCGGACAGGGTAAACACGCTGGCCCCCAGCTGCCAGGGCTGCATCTGCGGGTCGATCCGGCTCTGGAGCGTCTCGGCCCGGACGTAGGTAATCGTGCGGTCGGCCTCGGTCAACAGCCGCCGGAGGTCCGCAAACGGTGGCGGCGAAGCGGTGGCCACG
Organism: Vicinamibacterales bacterium; assembly: GCA_035455585.1. Taxonomy (GTDB): domain Bacteria; phylum Acidobacteriota; class Vicinamibacteria; order Vicinamibacterales; family 2-12-FULL-66-21; genus DATIEW01. The sequence goes on from DATIEW010000309.1 coordinate 4,370, forward strand.
CGGACGAGCAGCACCGGCCCGCTGAAGCCGACTTCCTGACCGGCCGGAATGTAATAGTGCATGACGGGCGGCTCGAGGAGCCGGCTGCGGTGCGTGTCCTCGGCGACGCCGACCACGCGCGTGCACGTGCTGCTGCCCTGGCCGACAAGCAGGCACTTGCCGATGGGGTTCTCGTCCGGCCACACGGTGCCGGCCATCCGTTCGCTGACGATGGCGACAGGCTCCGTGCCAGGCCCATCCCGATCCGAGAACGCACGGCCTCGCACGATCGCCGTGCCCATCGTGTCGAAGTAGCCTGGTGTTACGGCGCCGAGGCTGGGCAACCCGCTGGGCAGCCGCGGCATCTCCGGCCGATCGGGACGCCGCACGGGCAGCGTGAAGCGATAGCCGAACGGCATGCCCGTAGCCACGCTGGCGGCTTCCACACGCGGCAGCGCTCTCACGCGGTCGAGCAGGTCGTTGTAGAAGGTGCGCCGGCTCGCGCGGGCCGCCTCGCGCATCGGGCCGTCCGGAATCTCCGACAGGCTCCCGCGGTTGACGTCCACGACGATGACGCGATCGGGATCGAACCCGAGATCCATCGTGCTGAGGTGCCAGAGACTCTTGATGAAGAGCCCGGCGCCGACCAGCAGCACGACGGAGAGCGCGGCCTGTACGACCATGAGCGACGTGCGCAGCTTCGAGCGGCGGGCGCCGCCCTCGCGCTCACCAGGTTTGAGTCCGCTCGCCAGCCAGGGCCGGGAGGCACGCACGGCGGGAACGAGCCCAATCAGAACGCCTGTGACGAGGGCCACGAGGCCGGACACCACCAGCACGCGCCGATCGACGGGCGGGCCGGTCCACTCGACGGCCGAGAACAGCGTGCGGCGGGCGGTGTCTCCGATGAGCTGCGCGATCGCGAGACCGAGCAATGCGCCGCCCTGCGCGAGTCCGATGGCTTCGAACAGCAGCATCCGCAGCAGACGGGCCCGGCTGGCCCCGAGCGCGGCCCGAATCGCGAGGTCCCGGCTGCGACGGACGCCCCGGGCCAGGAGCAGGTTCGTGACGTTGGCGCATGCGATGAGCAGCACGGCGAGGGTCACGCCGGTGAGCCACCTGAGCACGTGCACCTCGGCCGCGTCGCTGCCCGATTCGCCCGCGCGCAGCGAGGCCACGCTCAGCCGTGCGTTGGCCGCCGGCCCATCGTCGCCGGTGTAGCCGCGCCGGTAGATCGACGTCAGCTCCGTTCCGGCGGCTTCCGGCGTGACGCCAGGGGCCAGGCGCCCCACGATTTTCAGCCACTGCGCGTTCCAGGCCGTCGTGAAGTTGGGGGTGACGCGCGCGCTCAGCACCGTCATGGGCGCCCACAGGTCCACGCGCCCGAGTTCCGGGCCGGTGAACGCGCGAGGCGCGACGCCGATCACCACGTGGGTCTCGTCATTGACGACGACCGTCCGGCCGATTGCGCTGTCGTCGCCCGCAAACCAGCTCTGCCAGGTGGAATAGCTCAGCACCGCGACGCGTTCGGCGCCGGCTACCGAGTCTTCTGCTGGCGTCAAGAACCGGCCGCGAAGCGGCGTCACGCCGAGCAGTGCAAACAGCTCGGCCGAGGCGTACCCGACGCGAATGGGTCTCGCCGATGCGCCGCGCCCCTCGACCGCATTGCCGATCGCATAAGAAGCGACCTCCGAGAACGCGCGCGATCGCTGCCGCAACAGGTCGTAGGTGACATAGCCGAAGGCGGGCGACGTGAACGCCCGCATCCCATCCGGCTGCTGGGTCGAGTAGAGGCGCACGACCCGGCGCGCGTCGCGGACGTGCGCCGGTCCACTGAGCAGCAGGCGGTCGGCCAGGCCGAACATCGCGGCGTTTGCCCCGATCCCGAGCGCCAGCGTCGCACAGACGAAGAGCGTGAAGCCGGGCTCGTGCGCGAGCGAGCGGACGGCGAACCGGGCATCGCCGGCAAGCGCCCTGAGACTGGCGCCCCGGCCGACGCGGGGACGACGGCGTTGGCGCCGCAGGTCGGCCCGAACCGCCAGAGGCATGGCCGCAGCGTCTGCGACGGCGCGGATGGTCCTCCCGATGGTTCTCGGACGCTCGGCGTCCACCTCGCGGGCGGTCGCGAGCAGGTCGGTGCCAAACTCGTCGCGAAACCGGCGCGGCGTGAGCCGGAGCAACAGGCGGAAGAGACGCTCGATCATGGCCTACACCAGCCGCGGGCGCTTGCCGCCCGCCGTCAGCCTGGCCGCGCGGACGAGCGCCGACATGCGCCCCACTTCCGCCTCGAGCACGGCACGGCCGAGCGTGGTCGGATGGTAGTAGCGGCGCCGGTTGTCGAGGCTGTCCGCGTCGGCCGGCCTCGCGCACGCCTCGATCAGGCCGAGGTCCACCAGCCCGCGCAGGGTGCGGTAGAGGGCCCCGGTCTGCAGGACGACCTGCCCGTCCGAACGGGTCTCGACGTCGCGCATGATGCCGTAGCCGTGCAGCGGCCTGGCGGCGAGTACCAGCAGGATCAGCAGCTCGTCGGTCTTGAGCGGCAGGAAACCCGACGGATCCGACGAACGTCGCATGTGGAGAAGCTACCACGCTCAGAACAGAATGTCTAGAGTCATGATGTCGCTACATGCGACCGGGCCAGGCAGGTTGGGAGCTGGGAGTTGACGAGCGGAGGTCGCGTCAACCCCCAACTCCCAACCGTCTCTGGACTCAATGAACGTAGTTGAGACCTTCCGGCAGCGGTCCGGCGATTGGAACCTCGAAGAAGCGCATGGGCTCCGGGTGTACGACCATCGTGCCGTCAGAGGCGAAGAAGATACCGGCCTGAGCCTGCGCCCCGAGCGAGATGGCGCGGAACCTGGGGTTGCCGACGGCGACGAGGAAGCCATGCGGGTTCGCTGGCAGGAGTGGATCTTCGGCACGGGCGAGGTCGTGGCGGTAGTACAGATTCCAGTCTGCCAGGCCGCCCGCTCGCAGAATGGCCGTCGTGCTGGGGTTGCCTGCGGCCTGATCCCCTTTCGCGATCTGGTAGATAACCGGCTTGGGAGCCATGCCGGCCAGCGGAGCCTTCCGCAGGTGCGGTGCGTAGGCAAGTGGGCTGCCGGCCTGCGAAACCCACTCGAGGTTCTCGCCGGCGGCCTGGATTGCCATGGCACCCGCCACGGTGTTGATGACCGGTGACTGAATAATCCGTGTCGTGAGGTCCTGCAGATCGACCGTCAAGGGGGTCCGATCCCGGAGAGGCCGGTTCTCGTCGAAAAACGGCGGCCCGATCGCAAGGCCGTCGATCGCGGTGATTCCTGGAGAGTTGAGGAGCGATGGCTGCCGGGACTCGGCCATCGTCCCCGCAACCCTCCTGAAGAGGCCGAGGAACGCAACCGGTACCGGGTCGGCCGGTACCGCGATGACTCCCGCGCGCACACCCGGCTCGACCGCAAGGAAAACCGTGCCGTACCCGCCGCCGAGCGAGTTTCCGAGGTAGTACATCCGTGAAGGGTCGAGGTCGCGCAGTCCGTCGCCATCGACGTCCATTCCGGCCTCGACAACTCGCGCAAGCTGCATCAGGTCGACGGCCGTCTGACGGAACCCGTCGGAGAGTGCCACGACCGCCCTCGGTCTGAGGGTCGTGAGCCCCTCGCTGTCGCCAATCGCTCCGTCGCCGTTCTGATCGATGCCGCGACCTCCTGCAGGAAACGTGATGGGTGCGCCGGCAGTCCGGTTGACGGTCAACGTTCCCAGCGGGCCGAAGCCATGGCCTACCGCGTTGATGGCAATCGTCGCGATGCCGTGCTTCGCCATGGAGCTGGCGACCTGGAGCGGCAGCACGTTCTTGCTGTTGTTGACACCGTGACCGAGAATCACGACGGGCCAGCCGTCCGCGGGCGCAAGGCCGGCCGGCACGAACAGGTTGAAGTAGATATCGTTGGTGCCTTGCACCACCGGCGTTCCCTGACGCGTCCCGACCGGAGGGATGTACTCGACCGGGTGGACTTCGTAGTCCGGCGAGAGGTACCTGCCGAACGCGATCGCGGCGACAGAACCGGGGTAGAGGTTCAGCAGCGGGAGGTTGAGGGAAACGGGGTTCGGGCCGAAATACGGAGGGTTGACCAGAACCTGCTGTCGCCACGCGATCGTCGTGACCTGGTTCAGCGCGAATACCGTCCGCTCGCCGGCCGGTCCCAGCAGGAAGTCGGCCGGATCCGGCGACGCTGCGCGGATCTGGTCACGAATCTTCTCGAGGACGGCGGTCGCGCTCCTGGTGGTGAACACGCTGGCGACCGCGATGCCATCCTCGGGAACACCAGCATGCCGGGCCGCCCGGACCGCGTCGAGCAGCGCCTGCTTGTAGTCTTCGCGAACGTCGGCTCGAAACCGGCGGAACGCGTCGCTCGCCTCCACCGGCATCCCCCACTCGTCACGCACTCCGCGGGTCACGATGAGGGCGAAACGTGTGTGCTGCGCGAGCAGGTCGTCCGATTCGACATGCAATGTGTTGGTGAACGTGTCCCAGACGACCTGGTCGGTGCCGACCATGGTGCCCCACGGCATGGACTCCTCCGGCCCCGTACTCCCGAGGCTCACCAGGAACACCGTGTCGCTGGTGACGGTGTTCGCGTCGATCGGTCCGCTGAACGGCACGGACAGGCGCGGCTGCAGGTTGAAGCCGTCCAGCTCGTTGAGGACGGCGATGTCCTCGCAGTCCGAGACCTGCTGCTGGCAGTCCGGGAGCGGCAGGGAGACACGCCGGTGCGTCTTGTTGGTGTGGTCGGATACCGTGAACCAGTCAGTCGGAAAAGGCCCCACGGCTGGCGAGTCCAGGCTGAAGAGTGCTTCGGTCGCCTGCCGGTGACCCCCGATCGACGGGGTCAGCAGGATTGCCGAGACGATGACGAGCGCCCAGTGGGAACGACGGCGAATCATGGCTCTGCTCCTGATTCCGAACGACGCGCGTATGAGTACGCCCGTGCGTATCAACATCGCGTCGGGAGGAGCGACTGGGAATGGACTGCGCCTTGACTGGTTCTTGAATTCTGCCTACCAGGCATACTATTGAAACTGCGGCACTTCGGCATGATTGACTCGGTGCGGTGCGGGCTGTACGCTTTTGCGGAAAGAGCCGGCGGCAGGCCCCGCCATGTCCCGCACCATTCGATTCGGCTGCTTCGAGGCCGATCTCGCCGCGCATCAGCTGTACAAGGGCGGAGCCCGGATCAGGCTTCGCGACCAGTCGTTCCAGGTGCTGGCGGCGCTCGTCGAACACCCGGGCCAGGTGGTCACGCGGGAAGACCTGCGACACCGCCTCTGGACCGGCGACGTGTTCGTTGATTTCGAGAACAGCCTGAACACCGCGGTTGCGCGGTTGCGCGAAGCGCTGAGCGAGTCCGCGGATCGGCCCCGTTACATCGAGACGCTTCCACGGATCGGCTACCGGTTCATCGCCCCGGTCGTCGAATCGCACGATGTGTCCCCGCAGCCTGTCAGCCCGAGGCCGGACGGAGGGCTTGTCGTGCTGCCGTTCCTGAACCTCAGCGGCGATCCCGCCCAGGAGTACTTCAGCGATGCGATAACCGAAGAGATCATCACGGAGCTCGCCGGTCTGGCGCCCGACACGCTCCGCGTGATCGCACGAACGACGGCGATGCGCTACAAGCGCACGCACAAGGACGTCGCCCGGATCGGCCGCGAGCTGGGCGTCGATTACGTCGTGGAGGGCGGCGTCCGACGGACGGGCGACGGCGTCGCGCTCAACGTGCAGCTCGTCCGGACGAGCGATCAGAAGCACGTGTTTGCCAGACGCTACCAGGCGGAGCTGAGTGATCTCTTCGGGATGCAGAGCCTGGCTGCGCGGGAGATCGCCGGGCACGTCGACATCGGCCCGGTCGCGGAAGCCATTCGAGTACAACTGGCCGCCGGAGCACGCGACACGCGGAAGCCCACGCTGAACCTCGCGGCGTATGACGAGTATCTTCGAGGCCGGCACGCCCTGGCCACGGTAACTCCTGCCGCGCTCGCGACGGGTCGGCAGCACTTCGAAGCAGCCATCGCGCGGGATCCGAACCTCGCGCTCGCGTACGATTCCCTGGCGGAGATCTACTGGTATCTCGGCTACTTCGGCTTCATGCGCCCCATCGATGCGTTCTCGACGGGCGTTCTCTACGCGATGCGCGCGCTCGAAATCGACAACACGCTCGGCGAGACGCACGCGCTCCTGGGCCAGTATCACAAGCAGATCGACTTCAACTGGCCGGAGGTCGACAGAGAGATGGCCCGCGCGCTCGAGCTGAGCCCGGCCTCACCCATCGTCAGGGAACGGTACGCGTTCAACGCGTTGATGCCGCGCGCCCGGCTCGAAGAAGCCGTCACGGAGCTCGAGCGCGCTCTCGAGTGGGATCCTCTGTCGGCGCCGCCTCGGACAATGCTGGCAGCGGTGCTGCTGTTGTGGCGTCGTTTCGACAGGGCGATGGAACAGGCCCGGCTGCTGCTCGATCTCGAGCCCAACGCGTACTGGGCGTACCTCGTTATCGGAGCCTGTCATCGCGATCGGGGAATGTTCGAGGAAGCGATTGCCGCACACCGCAGGGCAAACGAGCTTTCCGGCGATTCCGCGCTGACCGTGGGATGGCTCGGCCTGTCGCTGGGGCTCGGCGGACACGCTGCCGAGGCGCGCA
>DATIEW010000310.1:0-5776 GCA_035455585.1 Vicinamibacterales bacterium
GTGACCTGGCGCGCCACCAAGCTGCGCACCAAGACCGGGAACTTCGTGGTCGTCCCGAACAACAAGATCGCGCAGGAGGCGATCACGAACTTCACCGAGCCGGCGGTGCCCACGCGCCTCGAGGTCGAGGTGGGCGCGAGCTACCTGAGCACGCCCGGGGACGTCAAGGCGGCGATCCTCGAGGCAATCGGCCAGGTTCCCCGCGCGCTCGAAGACCCGGTTCCCGACGTGCTGCTCATGTCGTTCGACGACTCTGCCATCAGGTATCGCGGGCGGTTCTGGGTCGACGATTTCGAGTTCGATGACGAGGCACGGGACGAGGTGCGGACGGCCATCTACTATTCGTTCAGCCGTCACGGCATCGAGATTCCGTGGCCGATCGAGGTCGGCTACGAGCGTGAATGGCCGGAGCCCGATGCCGTCACGAAGCAGCGCGAGCGCGAGCGGGTCGTCGCCGGGGTGGATCTCTTCTCGCGGTTGGACGACAGCCAGCGCGGCGAGATCGCCGCCGCGACGTCGATGCGGATGTTCGGCGACGGCGAGGCGATCATCCGGCAGGGCGCATCGGGACAGTCGATGTTCGTGGTCTGCTCGGGGCGCGTCGCCGTCCTGCTCGAGCCCGGACGGCGCGAAGTCGCCACGATCGAGAGGGGGGGCTACTTCGGCGAGATGTCGCTGCTGACCGGAGATCCGCGCTCGGCCACGGTCGTGGCGCGCGGCGACGCGATCGTGATGGAGCTCGACGCCGAGGTGTTCCGTCGTCTCGGCGCCGCCGATCCGGAGGCGGTCGAGCAAATCGCCCTTGCCGCCGTGGCCCGGCGGGGCGAGCTGACCCAGATCCGCGAAGCAGCCGTGAGCGCCGCCGTTGCGGAAGCGCCGGCGACCTTCCTGAGCCGGATGCGGAAGTTTCTCAGGATTTCGTGACGTCCCGGTCTGCCCGACACAGGCGCGCTGCGACCCGCGACCCACGACCCACGACCACGAACCGCGAACCACGAACCGCGAACCACGAACCGCGAACTGCGTTACCGGCTGTATCTCCAGTCGCGGTAGCCGCGCTCGTAGCCGTCCCGGAACGCCTCACGGTACGCGTTCTCGTACTGTTCCTTCGGCCCGTATTCCCGCTTGTAGCCGCGATCGCCGGAGCGATACCACGAATGCCTCACCGGATCGAAGCGGTCGCGATCGCGCGCGTCCTCGCGTCCCTTCTGATAACCGTCGCGCAGTCCCGCCTCGCGCGCCCAGCTGAATCCGTAGCCGTAGCCGTACTGCCCCGGATACTGATACCTGCCCCCGGGGTAGGGGTTCGTGTCGCGCGGCACGGCGCGGCCGCTGCCATAGCCGCCCCACCCGTAGCCCGCGACCCGGCGGTAGCCGTTTGTGTAGCCGGCCTCGAATCCCGCGCGGAACGACTGGCGATACCACTCCCGATCGCCGTATGTCCGGTGGTAGCCCTTATCCCCGCGCTGCCATGTCCTCTCGGTTCGATACTCGAACCGGTCGCGCTTCCGTGCGTGCTTCTCGCCGAGCTTCAACCCTTCGCGATAGCCGTTGTCGTACGCGACCCGCCGGGACTGGTAGAACGGCTGGCGTGCCTCGTCTCCGTAGGACGGGTGCGCGATTCCAAACTGCGCGCGCGCCGGAGCCGCCAGCGCCAGGGCCGCAAGGCCCGCTGCGGGCACGAGCAGGAGCTTCTTCATCGGGACCTCCGGGTTTCACACCGTACCGGAGGCGAGGCAAGAATCAGGCCCGGATGCAAATCACAGAATCAGGCCGGAAAACAGCTGAAGAGACGGCAGGCAGGTTACGCGGAGGGGACAGTCACTGCGACCAGACGAGGACACGATCCTGGCCCGGCAGGTCCCGGTCGAGCATCAGCGTGGGGCCGAAGCTCTCGAGGTCCTCGACTGTCAGATGAAGATCCTCCAGATCCACACGGTCCCCGTTCAAGTCGATCCTCGATCCGCCCAGCTTCAGCCGCAGGAGCCAGAAGGGAATCGTCATCCGGACCATCCGGCCGTCATCGGCGTCGAATGCGAGCACGTGAAGCTCGGTGGGTTTGGTGGTCCCCCGCGGTAGAGGCCTGTCGGGGTTGGTCCTGACGAATCGGCCACGGTCGTCGAGCTCGATGAGCGGCTTCTGATCGCTGAACCGGGCCTTGACCTCCTCGAACTCGCTGGCCGCCTCCATTGGCGAAGCCGCCCTGGTGTCGATGTGCTGCGCGAAGAAGTACGCCGCCAGGGCCGCCATCGCGACGACCCCCAGAATCCCGACGACGACGACGCCGACGACGACCCAGACCCAGGTCTTGATCTTACCGGCCATCTTCAGCTCCCGGCTCTCACCGGGGGACTTCGTTCCCCGGACCCCCTTACACGCTCGCTCGCGGGGCCCCTAGCAGGATGCTGAAAAACGCATCCTGAATGGCAAATGGGCAATGGCACATGGGCCAAATGCGCCTGTTTTGCCATGGCCCATTGGCCATTGCCCATCAGGCCGGGCTTTTTCAGCGGCCTGCTAGCCCCGCGCCGCTCGCTCGCGGCGCTCGCTCGCCGCCGTCCGGGATTTGTTCACACGCTCTCAGCTTTCAGCATCCAGCATTAGTCTACAGGCAGATTCCGCGACCGAGACCACGTTCGGTGGCCCGGGCATAGGCCAGGTGCGCGGCCGCCGTATCCTCGACCGCCATTCCCAGGGACTTGAACACCGTCACGTCCGATGGAGAGGTCCGGCCGATGGCCCGCCCGGCAATCAGCTCACCGAGCTCTCCGGCGATCCCTCCTGGATCGAACGCGCCTTCCCGGATGGGGATGACGATATCGCCTGCTTCGGCCAGCGCCCCGATGCGGGAATCCACGAAGACACGCGCCCGGCACACGAGGCCGGTGTCCATCTCGCGCTGATCCGGCCTGCACGCGCCGACGGCGCAGACATGGGCGCCATCGGCGACCCACCCGCTTTCGACCACAGGTTCGCGCGACGATGTTGCGAGCACGAGCAGATCGGCGCCCGCTGCAGCCTCGCGCGCCGAGTCCACAGGCCGGATCGGAGCCGCCGACACGGGCTGCATCTCTCGCGCGAACGCTTCCCGGTGCGCAGCGGTCGGGCTCCACACGCGCACTTCGCGCAGCCGGCGGACGTGCGACAGCGCATCGAGGTGACTGCGCGCCTGGACGCCGGAGCCGATGATCCCAAGCACGCCTGCCCCGGCTGGCGCCAGCAGTTTCGTGGAGACTGCCGACACGGCGGCCGTCCGCGCCTCGGTGATGTAGCGGCCGTCCATCACGCCGAGCAGCTCCCCTGTTGACGCGTCGAGCAGGACGATCGTTGCGAGATGGGTCGGTAGGCCGGCGTCGGCGTTGGTTGGAAAGACCGTCACGAGCTTCGCCGCCAGAGCTCCCGAACCGGGAATGAACGCCGGCATGACGCCGAAGAAGGCCGAGGTGCCTACCTCGAGCACGGTGCGGAGCGGCTGCCGGACCTCTCCCGACGAATACGCCGACAGCGCCGATTCCATCGCCGCGATGAGGTCCGGCATCGAGAGCACGGTGCGCACGTCAGATTCTTTCAGCAGGATCATGGTCGGGTCCTGACGGGGTTCTTTCACGGAGGTTCCGGCACGGGAGTTCCTTCACGGGGGTTCTATAATCGCAGACTTTTGTGGACTATTACGGAGTAATCGGTGGAACGCAAGAAGACAGGTCGATCGCGGGCCCGCACCGCCAGCTGATCTCGACAGGATTGCGAGCACAGTTCTGTGATCGACCGGCCGGCGTCTGAAGACACCTCCGTGCGTTGACAACCCGCGCCGCCGCCCCGTACACTCGTTCACTCAGCCGCGTTCAGCTCCCCGCAACGATGATTGGCACCACTGTCGGCAAGTACCGGGTAGTCGACCGCCTCGGCCGCGGCGGCATGGGCACGGTCTACAAGGCCGTGGACGAGACGCTCGATCGCGAGGTCGCGATCAAGGTCCTCAATCCGGATCTGAACGACAGCGAGGTTCTGAAGCGCTTCCGCGCCGAGGCCGTCACGCTTGCGCGCCTCAATCATCCCGGGATAGCAACGCTCTACGAACTGCACCGCCACGAAGACGATCTGCTGATGGTGATGGAGTTCGTGCGGGGAGAGACCTTCCACGATCTGTCGGAGCGGCTCGGTCCCCTCGCCCCGCCGCAGGCCGCGCACCTGTGCATGCAGGTTCTCGATGCGCTCGGCCACGCGCACCGCGCCGGCATCGTCCACCGCGATCTCAAGCCGGCCAACCTCATGATGTCCGAGTCCGGCAGCGTCAAGGTCATGGACTTCGGAATCGCGCGCGTGCTCGGCACCGAGCATGTCACGCACGGCGGCTACATGATGGGCACGCCGGCCTACATGGCGCCGGAGCAGGTGCTCGGACGCGAGGTGGACGGTCGCGCGGACTTGTACGCGGTAGGGGTGGTCTTCTACCGGCTGCTCTCCGGGCAGCTGCCTTTCGACGCGGATACGGCGATCGCGATGGTGCAGAAGCAGATCGCCGATGCCCCGACGCCGATCTCGACCTTCCGGCCGGACATCCCGGCCTGGTGCACGAGGATCATCGATCGCGCGCTCGCCAAGTCGCCCGGCGACCGGTTCCAGAGCGCCGAGGAGTTCCGGACGGCGCTGCTCGCGGCCGTGCAGCCGCAGACGCTCGGCGAGCTGCCGACGCAGGCGACGCCCACGCCGCCCGGGATTCGAGTCGACCCGGACGTGACGTTCACGAGCCATGATGCCGGGCTGTCCGCGCCGCCCACCCGTGCTGCGGCGAGCGAAGCGGTTGCGGCGGTGGCTGGACACACCGTCGCGCCTGCCGAACGGACCACGACGACCGTGGTGCTCGGCTGGACGCATCTGATTGCGCTCGGCGCAATGCTGCTGGTCTTGGCGGTCGGCGTCGGCGTGCTCGCGTTCGCCGCCCTGCGCCGCGGGACCCTGAGCGAACAGCTGCAGACGCTCGGCGCCCCGCCGGCCGTGCCAGCCGCGACTGATGCGGCAGCAGGATCGGGGGATACCGGGTCCGCGGCATCGCCCACGGAAGCCGCCGCGCCCGCTTCGGGTGCCACCATTCAGCCGCCAGGCGCGGTTGCCGCCACGGCAGGGACGCTTCCACCGCCCCCGAGCGGTGCCGCGAGGCCCGTGCCGGGCGCCCCTCCGACTGGATCCGCTGCCGGCAACGGGGCCGCCAGCGATACGGCCGCCGTCATGACTGCGCATCCGGCGAAGGACAAGCCGCCCGCAGATGGTCCGAAAGCCGGCGGCACAGGCCGGGTTCCCGCCTCGTTCGAAGACGTGCGAATCCTGGTCGAAGAGGACGGCAAGGCGCGCGAGCGCCGGGGAGTCCTGCAGCTGGCCGACAAGCAGCTGGCGATCGTCAGCCGCGACGGCGGCGACTCGATCGCCTCGATGCAGTACTCGGCGATCGTCGGCGCGTTCTATTCGCGGTCGAAGCAGCCCAGGTGGCGCGACGCCGCGGGCAACGAGGCGTCGAGCCGGATCGATCTCGGTCCGCTGGGCTTCTTCCGCGGCGATCGCAACTGGCTGATCCTGCTCACGAAGGGCGATCCGGTGATCATCCGCTTCGAGGACGACGAAATGCGGACGATCCTGTCGGCCGTTCAGGAGCGAACGGGCGTCACCATCCAACGGTAGTCCGGATTGGTGACTGTCGACTCACGAACCGCGAACCGCGAACTGCGAACCGCGAGAATCGACTAGAAACCGATCGCGAGCCCATCCTTGCGCGGATCCGATC
>DATIEW010000311.1:0-2258 GCA_035455585.1 Vicinamibacterales bacterium
GACGAGCTCGTGTCGATCGTGGAGTGGGTGGACGACCTGGCGCTGGAGCCGAAATGGCGCCTGGCGCCGTGGCACACCACGCCCGTGGACGGGAGACGGGAGTCGGCGGCGCCCGGAACCTCGACACGTTGCGGACCCGTCTCGCCGGCTGCATGATCCGGCGCGTCCGTGCCGAGGTGCTGTCCCAGCTGCCGGCGCGGACGGATACCCGGGTCCCTATCGAGATGACCGCCGAGCAAATGGAAGAGCACGACGCGCTCAACATGCCCATCGCGCAGCTCCTCGGGCGCGCCCGCCGGCGTCCGCTGACCCAGGCCGAGTTCCTGCGCCTGATGACGCTCCTCACCACCCAGCGGATCATCTCCAACGGCCTGGCGCAGCTGCGCTTCGAGGACGTCTGGCCAGACCTCTCTCGGATCGAGCGACCCACGGAGTCCACCCTCCGAGGCCTGGCAAGTCCGAAGCTGCTGGAACTGCGCGAGCTGATCGGCCAGCTCGCGCTCGCACAGGCACGCAAGGTCGTCGTGTTCAGCCAGTGGCGACGGATGCTGCGACTGGCGCACTGGGCCACGCGCGACGAGCTCGGACGCGAGCGCGTACAGGCGGCGTTCTTCACCGGGGAGGAGGGGCAGAAGCGACGGACGCAGAACATCGTCGAGTTTCACGACGACCCGGCGTGTCGTGTCCTGTTCGCGACGGACGCCGGCGGGGTCGGCCTGAACCTGCAGCGCGCGGCGAGCGCTTGCATCAACGTCGAGCTGCCGTGGAACCCGGCGGTGTTCGAGCGCCCGTGTCCGGTCAACGTGCGCGTGGCCGGGCCGAGCGGCGACCTGTGTTGGCCACGGCTCCATCTTGCTTCGCGAGCGACGGCGCTGCCGGAGTTGCCGCAGCCTGGAGGAGCTGCGCCATCCCTCCGAAGAGGGCGGCCAGCGTCGAGGCCGTCTCGGGAGGCGCCTCGATCACGAGGCCGCGCCGGCCGGTTCGCTGGACCGTCAAGCCCGAGAAGAGTCGCTGCACGTCGGCGGCCGACGGCGTCAGCGTTGGCTCCGGGGCGGTCGGAGCCGGCGCATCACGCGACTCGTCGCCTGCCGTCACGAGAGCTTCGATCTCGCGCTCGGCCGGGTCGTCCTCCACGTCGGCGGCCTCCTTGCCGCGCGGCGCCGCGGGCCCGAGGGCCGGCGCCACGATGCGTTCTATCCGAGAGAGGAAGCTCCCCGACCGCTCGAACGCCACCTCGTCGGTCGTCCCGTCGAACAGCCCGGTGAAGAGCGCCTGCTTGGACCCGACCAGATCGGCGATCCGTGACTCGATTCCGGGTTCGCTGACGAGGTTGTAGACGTCGATCGGGCGGCGCTGACCCAACCGGTAGATCCGACCGATCCGCTGACCGACCTTCCGACACCGCCGCGTTGGCCGATGGCCGGCAGGGCGGTTCTGGAGTCTCTCGCACGACAGGCGGCGCGAAAGAAGCTTGGCCAGCTCGACAACCACGAGCAGGAACCCTGGAAGGCGCGCCTCGCGGAGTTCATCGAGCGTCTGTACCTGAAGCGCTTCGGCAGGCGCCGTCCTGACGTTGTCGTGTCGATCGAGGAACGGGCCCGTGTAGAGGAAGACAGGAAGGCGCGGAAGCGCGAGATGAGGCGCGGGGGCGGTGGTGACGATGTCCAAGGCTAAGGCAGCTCACTGGGAGTTCACGCGCCGGTTCCGGCGGAGCGCCTTCGGCTGGAAGTCCCGGCCGGCGATCACGCGCGTCCGGCAAGCCGTGAGCGAGATCAAGACGGTCGCCCGGTACGATCCGGTTCTGGCCGCGGAGGGTGCGGTGCTGTTCCTGGAACGCGTGTCCCCCGCGCTCGAGCATGTGGATAGCTCCTCGTGCGCCACCGGCACCGCGGTGAACCATGCCGTCGAGGAGCTCGTGGCCGTCATCGCCAGGGCGCCCGCGGACCTGAGGACACGCGAGGGTTGGCTCGACCGCCTCTGGGAGGCTCACGCCAACGACGCGATCCCCTATCTCGAGCGCCTCGGGGACTTCTGGGGCGAGCTCTGCGTGTCGCCGGAGATCGCGTCGGCGTGGGCCGATCAGCTTGTCTCCATCGTCGAGATGGCGTTGAGTCCAGATCCGCAGCGGCGCGGTTTCTTTCACGGCACGACGGCGTGCCTGAGCACGCTCTTCCGCGCGGGGCGCCACGAGGAGATCCTCGCCCTCCTCCAGAAGGACCGACTCCTTTTCTGGCCCTACCGGGAGTGGGGCGTGCGTG
>DATIEW010000312.1:0-2654 GCA_035455585.1 Vicinamibacterales bacterium
GGTCGCGACGATGCGCTCGTACGTGAGCGCGCCGTCGAGGTCGATCGGGATCTCCCAGACGGCGCCGTGCGACGCGAGCAGCTCGAGCGTCCGGACGTCGCCGCGCCGGATCGCGATCCACACCGCGTCGGCCGAGCTCTCCACTTCGGGATTCGGGTACGCGCCGTGCTCGAGCAGGAGCTTCGCGATCTCGTAGTGGCCGTTGTAGACCGCCGAGTAGAGAGCGTGGCCGTGCGGCGCGATTCCCTCCTCGGGCAGGTTCGGATCGGCGCCGCGCTCGAGGAGGAGCCTGACAATCTCGATGTGCCCGCCCGCCGCCGCGTTCTTCAGCGGCGCGCCGCAGCCGACGTAGTACGAGTTGTAGTCGTCCACGCGGTTGGCGAGCGACGCGTCCTCGTCGAGGAGCTCGCGCACGCGCGCGAGATCGCCCTTGAACGCGGCCATCCCGATGTTGACGAACGCGCCGCGCGCGACCAGGTGCCTGTACACCTCGTCCGGGGTCGTGGCCACCTCCTGCGGCACGTCACGCCAGCCCCGATAGTGATAATCGCCGTTGGTCAGCTGGATCGGCCGCGCGCCGTCCGCCCGCGGCGCGTCGATGTCGGCGCCGCGCTCGAGCAGCTCGTCGATCGCCGGAATCTGCCGCGTCATCACCGCCCAGTGGATGGGCTGGTTGGACCGCCCGTCGCCGGCACGAAGGAGCTCGGGCGAGTCGTCCAGAAGGCGGCAGACCCTCGCGAGATCCCGATCGCGAATCGCCGCCGCAACCGGCTCCCCTGCGGATGACGCGCCGTGCAGGCTCGCGAGCTTCCGCTCCAGGAGCTGCACCATGTCGAGATGGCCACGATCGCGGGCCATCTCGAGAACGTCGCCGAGCGCCAGCGGGTCGGCACCGTGCTCGAGGAGGAACTCGGCGACTGGCACCTGGTTCTCGCGAACCGCGAACGAGAGCGGCGTGCGGTACTCGTAGTGCGCGCGGACGAGCGACGGATCCCTTCCCGCGAGCTGCTTCACGGTCTCCAGGTCGCCGGTCATGCAGGCGCAGAACATCGCCCAGACGTCGGTGCCGATCCCCGGCGACCAGAGCCACGGCTTGTTCTGCTGGAGGGCCTCCGGCTGGATCATGCGGGCAACCCTGTCGGCGAACGCCGAATCGCCCGACGGCCGTGCCCTTTCAGCTGTTTCTCGATGTCGGCCATGTGCCGCCTCTATACCATAGACGCGACTCCGGGCGAAAAGGTGTGACAGCGGGAGCGGCTCAGCCGTGATACAACAGAGTTCGGAATCACGAGGAACACATTCATGCGCGTTGCTCACTGGATCGAGACCCTGGGCCAGGATCTTCGGTACGGGGTCCGTCATCTCGGGCGGGCGCCCGGGCTCGTGGCGGTCAGTGTCCTGTCGCTCGGACTCGGCATCGGGCTCAACCTGACGCTGTACGCCGGCGTGAGGACGATCTTCGGGCATCAGCCGACCATGACGGACCCTGCCGCGGTCGCCGGCATCGAGCCGGGAAACGGCCGCCAGTTCTCCTACCTGAACTACCGCGACCTCCGCGACAGCGGCACGTTCTCCCACGTCGTCGGCTTCAGAATCTCGGCGATGAATCGCCGCCTGGACGACGGGCTGGAGCGCCTGAGCGTGCTCGTGGTGACCGACAACTTCTTCGAAGGTCTCGGTATCCGCCCGAGGCTCGGCCGGGTGTTCAGGGCCGGTGAAGACGCGCCGGAGCGTGCTCCGCGGGTGATAGTCCTCGATCATCCCTACTGGAGCGCGCGGTTCGGCGCCGATCCGGACGCGATTGGAAAGACGATGACCCTCGATGGGGAGGCGTTCACGGTGATCGGCGTCCTGCCGGAGGACTACCGATCGGTGACCGGCTTCATGTCGCCGGGCGCGTACGTGCCGGTCAGCGCGTTGACGCTTGCGACCGTGAACGACCGCGGAAGCCCGACATTGAGCGTCCTGGCGCGGCTGCCGCCGGGCGGGACGCGCGAGCGCGCGCAGGCCGCCGTGACGGCGATCGGCGCGCAGCTCGAGGACCGGTTCCCCGGGATGAACGAGGGCATGTCGCGGCCGGCGCAGGTCTTCCCCGCCGATGCGATGCAGTTCCGCGGCACGCCGATCGGGTTCCAACTGCTTCCGATCGTGCTGCTGGTCCTCTTCAGCCTCGTGCTGCTGATCGGATCGGTCAACGTCGCCGGTCTGCTCCTGGCGCGGGCAGTCTCCCGCCAGCACGAGCTGACGATTCGGTCCGCGCTCGGCGCCAGCCGCTTCCGCGTCGTCCAGAGCCTGCTCTCGGAGAGCTTCCTGCTGTCGCTGCTGGGCGCTGCAGCGGGCGTCGCGCTGACGTTCGTCCTGAGCCGGTCGGATCTGCTCGGCCACATGGGCGCGCTCCAGCGGGTGTTCGCGCCGGATCGCCAGCTGCTCGTGCCGGCACTGCTCCTGGTCGCGCTGACCACGCTCCTCTGCGGCGTCGCGCCGGCGCTGCGATCGAGCAGGCTGGACCTTCTCGCGGGGCTGAGGAAGGGCGCGCCGGGGGCGACCGGCCGAATCAACCTTCGCAGCGCATTCGTCGCGGGCCAGGTGGCGCTGTCGCTCACGCTGCTCGTCGTGTCGTCGCTGTGCCTCCGGAGCCAGATGCGGATCGCGGG
>DATIEW010000313.1:0-14679 GCA_035455585.1 Vicinamibacterales bacterium
CAGATCGGCGAGAATCGGATCTTCATGCCGGAAGCGGCCGTAGGTCTCCGCCTGGGCCAGCGACAGCACCGGGACCAACCCGTCGCGCAGCAGCTCCTCCAGACGGCGTGCGAACGTGTCCGGGTCCGACCGGAAATCGAACGTGACGTCCGACGCGTGATAGTCGACTGCGAAGTTCAACGCGACGTGGGTGTAGCCTGCCTCGCGGTACAGCCGGCGGAACTCCGCCCGCCGCCGCTCGTCCCAGCCGGCATATGCCCAGGTGCCCCACCTGTCGTCCATCGCGAGCGAACCGCGCCATCTGCGCACCCGGTCGCGCGACGGCAACAGAGAGTCTCGAGGCTGGGTCAGGACATCGCGCGCGTTGGGCGAGGCCGGCGCGCGCGGCTCCATGCCTGGTGTTCCGGCCAGGCTGAGGATCAGCTGCAGCGCCAGGCCCGTGCACACGGATCGGGCGATTCTGGATAGGCGCGTCATCACGAATGCCTGCAAGCCGCGTGCTCTTCAGCGGTGGAACGTCCTGCCCGAGCAGGAGAACCTGCCTCATGTGCCAGGGATTCTGGTGGACGGCAGGAGGCTCGAACTCCCGACCTCCGCGTTGCGAACGCGGCGCTCTCCCAACTGAGCTAGCCGCCCACACTCTCGAGGGACAGTACGATGCACGGCGTCGCCGCCGTGCAATGGTACGAACGATGAGTTTACCACGCCGATTCCGGCCCGCGCAATGAACCGGGAGCTCTGAGTCGTGATTCTGAGGAGCCCGTCACATGAGGGAACTACTCGAAACTCACCAACTCATGACTCAGCACTACAGCCGGAATTCATCTCGATTCAAGTCAATCCCGGGTCTCGGGCACGACGATGCTGAGATCCCCGACGCGGCCAGCGAAGCGCATGTCCGCGACGGTGACGCGTGTCCCGCCTTCGACCGGCATCATGCGATAAAACGGGAAGCGCGCCCAGACAAGCACGGCGCGGACGCGCGGGTCCGCTCTGGCGCGAACCGCGGCGGGTGCGTCCGCATTCTTCGGAACGGCCGCGGCGTCGTACGTGACCCGCATCGGCCACCAGGTCAAGGTGCCCGTCCGGTAGTGCGCGCCTGCGTCCAGGATGACCGTCCTGCGGAACGGATTGCCGAATACGGGAGCGACCATCAGCGCTTCCGGCGCTCGCCCGTGCTCGCGAGACCACGACCGCACAACGTGCTCGCGCGCCCGCTGCGCCGACATCACCATTCCCGCGATGTAGACCGTCGCGACCACCAGACTCACTGTCGCAGCCGACGGCCACGCACGGCGGCGAGCCAGCCATACACCCACGCCGAGCGCCAGCCAGAGCCACGGATCGATGATGAACACGGAGTCGCCGTAAAACCAGCGCCCGGAGAACGGCATGAGCAGGCGGATGCCGTAGTTGTTCAGCCAGTCCAGCGCGACGTGCGAGAGCACCCCGACATACGACAGGAGCAGCAGCGGCGCGGCGCGCGCGCGGTCGCGCCCGTGGCGTGGCGGACGCCACAGATCCAGCAGCAGCACGACGCCCGTCAGAAGGATCGGAAGCAGTGCCTGCGCGATCACCCCGTGGGTGATTCCGCGCCGGATGGCGACCGACGTTTCAGCGGCCCGTGAGAGCACGTCGACGTCGGGCAGGTTCGCGGCAATCATGAGCACCGGATTGCCGAACCGCGTTCGCGTCTTGAGGCCCGCCTCGCCGAACGCGGCGCCGACGAGCGTGTGGCACACGTTGTCCATCTTCGACCGGCGCAGCCTTCCCGACTCGCATCAGGCCGCGGGCGATGAGCACTCAGCATTGGTCATGCCTCGCTCGGGGGTTTCCTCGAGGCGCTGGCGACGCCACGTCGGTCCATCATCGTCGTGACCAATCCACGCAACGCAGCGGATGCGATCGCGTGCGCGGCCGTGATGCGACCCAGTTCCTCGAGGTCCTCCGCGGGCAGGTCCGCGTCTGGATCCAGCGCCTCGATTCGCTCCCTCCAGGCCTCGAGCGCGGCGGACGTTCCCAGCGCGCCGCGGAACGACGCCTGGAGCGCCGAGTTCTCGTTTCGATCGGTCATGGATGGTCAATTTACATGAATTACAGCATTTGGATCGGTGCTTACGATTCGGTCACGCCCGCCGCGGGGGCGGCGGTCGGACCCGGTTGAAACTGCTGGAAACCGGTTCACAAATGCGTGCGTTAGCGCACACGGCTCGAGACCGACCCCATGGTGCGGGGGTTGCAATCTCGTGCCTGCTCCTGCAATGTCGGCACCAGCTACCGATCTTACGTCGATCTCGTCCTCGGGCCTCGAGGACGGCCTGGGCAGACGGCTGCTCGCGTTCGACCGCGAGACAGGCACGATGCTCGAGCGGCTCTGTCTGCGCCCGGAGCTGGCGGCGTTCGAGGGTGCCATCTGCGAGCGCGTCGCCCGGCTCACGGCCTTCGAGGACGAGCGGTTCGCGCGGCCGATCAAGGTCGAGCGCGACGCCGCGACCGGCGAAGTGACCGTGCTGTCGGAGTTCGTCGCCGGCAACCGGCTGTCCGACGTCCTCGAAACCGCCTATGAGACCGCAACCGTTCCAGGCGTCGATGTCGCCCTCGGATTCCTCCTCGAGGTGCTGCCCGCGCTGTCGACGTTTCACAGCGTCCTCTCCTTCCCTCACGGGTTGATCGATCCCACTCGCATCGTTGCAAGGCCGGCCGGACAGGTCGTCCTGCTCGACAGCGCCTTCGGACACGTGGTCGAGCGCCTGATGCTCTCGCGTTCCCGTCTCTGGGCGGAGTTCGGGATTGCCGCACCATCCTCTGACGGGCCGGTCCGGTTCGATCCGGCATCTGACGTGGCTCAGGTCGTCCTGAGCGCCGTCGCGCTGGTTCTGGGCCGCCGACTGGAAGCAGTGGAGTTCCCGGACTCGCTGCCGCTGCTCCTGATGGAGGTCGTGGAGGTTGCGCAGATTCGAGCAGGGGCGTCGTTTGCCTCCGGCCTCCAGCGGATCCTGCAGCGTTCGCTCCCTCTGCCGGGCCGACGCCCGTACAACACGAGCGACGAGATCGTGGCGGAACTGCGCCAGCTCGCCCGACGCGACATCGGGCTCGACGTCTGCCGGCAGGCGCTCCTGGACTTCGTGGAGCAGACCGACGCCGGGGGCGCCTCGATCCCGGCCGGATCAGACGCCACGGTCTTTGAAGACCCGGCCGAAACGGCATCGAACTACCCTGATTATCTGGAGAGCGAGAGCTTCGACATTGGTGTTGGACCAGGAAGCGACGTTCCGCTCGTGACAATCGAGGTCGTCGACGAGGACGCGGCTGATACAAGTACGTTGCCTGCTGCGGACTTCGAGTCTGCCACAGAAGAACCCGAGCAGGAACTCCCGCTCGACAGCCTCGACCTCGGCGCGGCCGCCTGGTCGCAGCCGGAGCCCGTCGAGAGGCATCCGCTGCCGGGCGAAGATCCGCTTCCTGCGACACCCTCCGCAGACCTTGAAGAAACCCGGGCTGCCGAGGCCGCGGCTGCAGAGGAGGCCTTGTCCGGGGCCCGCCACGAGCCGACGGTGAGGGCTGCTGAATCGCCGGACACCGCGGTCAGCCAGCCACCGCCCCCAGAAGAGCAGGGAACGGATGCCGGCGTAGCAGCCGAAGCGGACCACAGCAGTGCATCCCGCCGGCGCAAACGGCAGCAGCGTTCGGCCAGGGCCCGCAAGGACAAGCTGCGGTCGACGGCAGCCAGCTCCCCTCAATCTATCGGGAAGCCAGAGGTGCCTCAGGGCCGACCGTCGTCGCCATGGATCGTCAACCCGGCCCGCGCCTCGTCCTTCGAGCCGCCGGTGCCCCAGCCAGTCCCCGAGACAGCGCCACCGGAGCCCGCGCGTGTCGCGCCGGTGCAGCCCGTCTTCCACCCACCGCCGCCGCTGCGCATGCCGGTGTTTCCGCAGCCGGGTTCCCCTCCTGCTCCACCGTCGCCCACGCCCGCGCCGCCACCAGCCGCCGTTACGGTCAACCCGCCGTCTCCGTCCTTCCCGGTGTCCCAATCACCGGCGGCTCCGGCCCGGGTTTCTGGAGCCGGCTCGGTCGGCCTGCGGCTGAAGTCCGAGGAGCGTCCGGGCCAGACGCCGGTGCGCCTGAAGGAGACAGTGTCCGCGCTGCCCTACGTGCAGCGGGGCCCGCTGTCGATGCCGGAAGAGCCCCGGCCGTTCCCCTGGAAGCTCGCAGCTGCCGTCCTGATCGTCGTCGGGATCGCGATCGTCGCCGGACGCGCGTACCTCCCATCGAGAGGAACCCCCGACGAGACCACGGCCGCCGACACGCCCGTGGAACCGCCCGTCGTCGTCGTGCCTTCGCCCGAGACGGGCGAGATCGTGATCCAGACGCAGCCGGCCGGCGCGATGGTCCTTCTGGACGGCAAGCCCGTTGGAGAATCCCCGCTCAAGCTGACCGCTGTGCCGGCCGGGCGTCACGTTCTGACGTTCACTTCCTCGTCTGGCGAAGTGACACGTACGGTACGGGTCGGCGCAGGCCAGACGCTCGACGTCGATGTCCCGATCTTCTCGGGGTGGGTCGCCATCTTCGCTCCGATTGTGCTGGAGGTCTCCCTGAACGGGCGGAGTCTTGGGACGACCGAGCAGGACCGCCTGATGCTCCCGCCAGGGCGTCACTCATTGACGCTGACCAACCGCGACCTGGGCTATCGCGCGATCCAGGGGGTTGACGTCGAGGCGGGCGAAGTCCGTTCCATCACGATCGACCCACGCGGGCCGGTCAACCTGAACGCGATCCCCTGGGCCGAAGTCTGGCTGGGGGGGCAGAAGCTGGGCGAGACGCCGCTCGCCGACCTGCGCGTGCCACTGGGGGTGCAGGAGTTCGTCTTCAAGCATCCGGAACTCGGGGAGCGCACGTCAATCGCCACTGTCCGCGCCGACGAGCCGACCGCCATCAGCATCGATTTCACCGTCAGATAAAGCCAATCCTCTCTTACCGTTTGGTGGATCCCCTGACGAAATCGCCCTTCCCCGCCGTGCTGGAGGGCCATTCCCACATGGAGAACGAGCAGATTTCTCGAAAGTTCAACCCCCTGGACGGTGACGCCCGCTGGCATTTGTCTTGCCACCGCGCGGTTATCAGGCTCACCCCGAAGGTGCTCTATGTGGAACTGGATCTCCTGCTACGTGACGGGCCACGACTACAGCGTCTGCTGCAACGGTGGCGCGATCTTCCTTCGCTGTCTCATATGCGGGCGGCGCTCGCAGGGATGGGTGATTCACGGCGAGCCCGGTGATCACCGCGGGGCCGTGGTTGACACTTCGCGCGCGCGCTAGGGACAATACCCGGCGTGCCGGTTCCGCGCATCACCAGTGAAGACCTCAAGGCGCGGCTGGACGGCCCGGCCGACCTGCGACCCGTCATCGTTGACGTCCGCCTCAAGTACCCGTTCGAGCACAGCACCGTCATTCTGCCCGGCGCCATCCGGAGCGGCCCCGGTTCGGCTGACGCCTCCCGGCTTCCGCGCGACCGCGACGTCGTGCTCTACGACTCCGATCCGCAGGAACTCGTGAGCGCCCGGGTTGCGCACGACCTGATTCGCGAGGGCTTTCGCGCCATGGCGCTCTCCGGCGGAATAGCCGCCTGGCTGACGGCGAAATTCCCTACCGACACGAAACCTGCTCCGCAGGCGGCACCGCCGGCCCCGGGATCCCTCAAAGGGTGACGCCCCGGATCGACCTGTCGGCCACGCTCCGCGAGCTTGCCGACCTCGCCGCGATACGCGGCGCCTCGAGCGACGCGGAGTGCCTCGACCACGCCGCGGCGGCGATCGCGGGTCTTGGAGAGGACGCTTTCAGCACCGTGGCGCGGCTCGCGCGCCGGAACCGTCTGTCCGAGCTTCCCGGGATCAGCCCGTCGCTCCATGACGAGATCCGCCACCTGCTGAAGGCCGGCAGGAAGCATGCGCTTGGCGCCGCCCTCGCCCGCGTGCCGCGCCTGATACACCGGCTGCTGGACCTCTCTGCGCTCTCCTCCCAGGATGCGCGCCGGCTGGTCCGCGACCTGGAAGTGGCCACGCTGTCGGACCTGCAATCGGCGCTCGACGATGGCCGCCTCGGCCAGCACACAGATGCGGTCACCGCAAGAAAACTCAAGGCAGCCTCGGAGGCTCTCGCGCTCGACGGCCTGCCGCTCACGCTCGGACGTGCGTGCGAGCTGCTCGAATCGCTACTGCCCGCGATCGCGGAAGCGTGTCCCCATCTGGAGGGGATCGAGCCTTCGGGCGATGTCCGCCGCTTCGAGCCGGCCATCCGCGACCTGGTGCTCGTCGGCCGCGCAAGCGACCCTGAGGCCGCGCTCGACTCGCTCTGCGCGGTGCCGGTTCTCGACGACGTGCTCTGCCGCGGTGCCCGCCGCGCCATCGTGCTGTACCGCGGTGTGGAAGTGGACGTGCGCATCCCGGACGCGAGCGAGTTCGGCAGCCTTCTGTTCACGACGACGGGATCCCGGGCGCACGTCACCGTCGTTGCCAGGCGCAGCGGGCCGGCGCCGGAGCGCACCGAGGAGCGGGTCTACGCGCAGGCCGGGCTTCCCTACATCCCGCCCGAACTCCGTCAGGGCGCCGGAGAAATCGAGGCGGCCGGCGCGCGGCAGCTGCCCATCCTGCTCGAGCGGCGCGATATCCGCGGCGACCTCCACATGCACACCAGCTACAGCGACGGCCGGGATTCGCTCGAAGCGATGGTCGCGGCGTGCCTCGCGATGGGGCACGAGTACATCGCCATCACCGATCATTCGCAGGGTGCCGCGGCATCGCGCACGTTGAAGGCGGGCGACATCCTCCGCCAGCGGGCCGAGATCGACCGGATGCGCGAGCTGTATCCCTCCATCTCGATCCTCCACGGAATCGAGGTGGACATCCGTCCGGATGGCCGCCTCGACTTCGGCGACTCGGTGCTCGAGCAGTTCGATGTCGTGCTGGCCTCGCTCCACGACCGCGCCGGCCAGGACGGTCCGCGCCTGACGGCGCGCTGCCTGCAGGCGATGCGCCACCCGCTCGTCACGATTCTCGCCCACCCGTCCAACCGTCTGGTCGGCCGCAGCCCCGGCTACCCGCTCGATTTCGAGACCATCTATGCGGCCGCGGCCGAGACGTCCACGGCGCTCGAAATCGACGGGGCGCCAGGGCATCTCGACCTCGAGGGCAGCCGGGCACGCGAAGCGGCCCGGGCTGGAGCAACGATCGTCGTAAACAGCGACTCCCACCGTGCGACGTCGCTCGACCGTCAGATGCGCTTCGGGGTGGGAACGGCCCGGCGCGGGTGGATTGAAAGGCGGCATGTGCTCAACACGCGGCCGCTCTCCGACGTCCTGGGGTTCATTACCGCCAAGCGCGCCGGTTCCCGATGAGCTTTGCCGGGTCGGAGTGATAACATTGGGCCAGCCAGCCCTGCATCATTCGAACAGCATGCCGACGATTCACGTTCCCTTGACGATACTGCTGTCGGTCGGAGTCGCTGCGGGCGGCCAGGCCCCACGGTCGGCGATCGAGGTCGCTGAAGCCCTCCAGCGCCGCTACGACACGGTTCGCGATTTTTCCGCCGACTTCACACACCGGCACGAAGGAGGCGTCCTCCGGCGAAAGCTGGTCGAGCGCGGTACGCTGCTGGTCAAGAAGCCGGGAAAGATGCGCTGGCATTACACGACGCCGGAGGAAAAGCTGTTCGTCTCCGACGGCAAGCAGATGTCCTTCCACGACGTGGCGAACGACCAGGTCACCATATCCGAGCTGCCGAGGGGCGACCAGGCGGCGACCGGAGCCCTGTTCCTGGCCGGCAGGGGCAGCCTCACGCGAGATTTCACGGTGAGCTTCATTGGAACCTCCCAGGCAGACGCGTATGCGCTCAAGCTCGAACCGAAGCGGAAGGAGGCGGAGTACGACTGGCTGGAAATCGTGGTGGATCGCGCGAGCCTGCAGATGCGATCCCTGACCGCCGCCGATCGGCAGGGGACGCGCTCCACGTTCGAATTCTCCAACGTCAAGGAGAACATCGGACTCGCCGATAAGACGTTCGCGTTCACCCCGCCCCGCGGAGCCGAACTGATCTATGCAGGACGCCCGAAGCGCTGAACACCTGGGCCGTGGGAAGCCTGCCGCGCTCTGCCTGCTGTTGACGCTCGCGGCCGCATGTGCGACGAGCTCGGCGCTGCGGAACGGCGAGCGCGCCGAGCGCGCGGAAGACTTCGATCGGGCCGTCGTGGAGTACACCGCCGCCGTGCGCGCCAACCCGGACGATGTGGACGCGCGTGAAGCACTCCAGCGGGTGAAGCTGAAGGCATCGCAGGAACATTTCTTCCGCGGCAGGAGGCTGGCGGCGGCCGAACACTACGAAGAGGCGGCGGTCGAGCTGCAGATCGCCGCCCAGCTGAACCCCACCGACGCGCAGGCCCAGACCCTGCTGAGCGACGTCCGGCAGAAGCTGCGAACCCGCCTGGCGGTCTCCCGCGGCGGCAAGACCGAGCTTCAGACGCTCATCGAGCGATCGCGCGACCTGCCGCCGCCGGGGCTCGACCTTCCCGAAGATGCGAGGCTGCCGGACTCGCTCGTGTTCAGCGCGGCGCCGAGCCGGGCCGTGTTCACGGCCATCTCGCGCTTCGCGGATCTGAACATCGTGTTCGACCCGGCATTCCGCGACGAGATCATCACGGTCGATCTGCGAAATGCGACGCTCGCCGAAGCGCTCGAATCGGTGACGGCCAGCACCCGGACGTTCTATCGCGTAACGGCCCAGCGGACGATCACCATCGTTCCCGACACGCCAGCCAAGCGGCGCGAATACGAGGAAGCCATCGTCCGCACGTTCTTCCTGAGCAACGCCGATCCCAAGGAAGTGATCGACCTGCTGCGCATCGTGGCGGACGTCCGGCAGGTTTCCCAGATCACCGCGACCAACTCGGTGTCGTTGAAGGACACGCCGGAGCGGATCGCCGCGGCGGCGCGGCTGATTACGGCAATCGACAAGGCCAGACCAGAGGTCGTGATCGACGTCGAGCTGCTAGAGGTGGATCGCACGAGGCTCAAGGAGTACGGTTTGCAGATCGCCTCTCCCGGCTCCGACGGGATCTCCGGCCAGGCCGATGTCAACCGCGAGGGGCTCACGCTCCGGGATCTGCAGAACCTGACGAGCGCGGACGTGTTCATGTACGGCGTGCCGGGCCTCTACTACCGCCTGTTGAAGAACGACGTCCGCACCAGGGCCCTCGCCAACCCGCAGCTCCGGACGTCCGAGGGCATCGCCGCCCAGGCACGTTTCGGCGAACGGGTCCCGGTGCCGATCACCACGTTCGCACCCATCGCGACAGGCGGCATCAACCAGCAGCCGATCACCTCGTTCGTCTACGAGCCGATCGGCGTCAACATCGACATCACGCCGCGCACGCATCACAACGACGAGGTGACCCTCGCCCTGAAAGTCGTGCTCAGCAACGTGTCGGGCATCGGCTTCGGCGGTCTGCCGACCTTCGGCAATCGCGAGATCAGCACGACCATACGGCTCAAGGATGGCGAGACGAACATGCTGGCGGGGCTCATCCGCGACGAGGAGCGGACCGTGCTTGCCGGCGTGCCGGGCCTGAGCGACCTGCCGCTCATCGGGCGCCTCTTCGCCAACAACCGCAAGGAGACGCGCGAGACCGACATCGTCCTGATGCTCACGCCTCACATCGTCCGCGTGCTCGATCTCGACGAGGAGGACCTGCGTCCGTTCCGGATGGGCCCGAGCGCCGGCTCGCCGGTGGCCGGGCTGCCGGCCGGCCTCGTGCCACGGGATCCGGTGGAGCCGGCGGAAGAGCCCCGGGCGCCCGAAGCACAGCCTCCGGTGCCTTTTTTTCCGCAGCCGCTGCAGCCGCCGATCCCGGGTCTGCCGCAGATCCCTGGAGTGATCCTGCCGATCGTGCCTCCGAAGAAGCCCGGCGGCGGAGGACCAACTGCCAACTTCCAACTCCCAACCTCCGATGGAGCTTTGGGAGTTGGCAATTGGGAGTCGGGAGTCTAGCAGGCCGCTGAAACAGCCCGGCCTGATGGGCAATGGCCAGTGGGCCATGGCAAACAGGCGCATTTGGCCCATGTGCCATCGCCCATTTGCCATTCAGGATGCGTTTTTCAGCATCCTGCTAGTCTTCCTCCCGCTCGACCTGTGCGCCGAGCGCCCGCAGTCGATCCACGAGTGAAGCGTACCCCCGCTCGACGGTTTCGAGCGGAGCGATCCGGCTCTCCCCCTGCGCCGCCAGCGAGGCGGCGATCAGCGCCATGCCGGACCGCAGGTCGCGGCTGTCGAGTTCGCGGCCGCGCAGCTCTGTCGGGCCGCTCACGATCATCCGGTGCGGATCGCAGAGAAAGAGGTCCGCGCGCATGGCACTGAGTTGTTCGAGAGCGAACAGCCGCAGCTCGTAGAGCCAGTCGTGCACCAGTGTGCGGCCGTCGGCCTGCGTCGCCAGGACGGTGACGAGGCTGACCATGTCGCTCGGGAATCCCGGCCACAGACCTGTCGTAATGCGCCGCACGGCGGTCAGCCGGGACGGCTCCACGACGAAGCGATCGTCCTCCCAGCGGCACGCCAGGCCCATCCTTCTGAGCGGCGCGGCAATGACCTCGATGTCGGCGCCGCGAGCCCCCCGCACTTCGATTTCCCCTCCTGTGATCGCCGCAACCACTCCCCAGCTTCCAGCCTCGATGTAGTCGCCGTCGAGCCGGTGCTCCGCGCCGCGGAGCCTCTCGGGCGGCTCGACCCGGATTCTCGGCGTCCCTTCGCCCTCGATCGAGACGCCGAGCGATCGCAGGAAGCGGCACAGTTCGACGACGTGCGGCTCCATTGCAGCGTGTCGGATCTCGGTGGGTCCCCTGGCTCCCGCCGCGGCGAGCAGCGCTGTTTCTGTTCCCGTTACTGACGCTTCATCCAGGTACAGGGAGGCTCCCGAGAGCCCTCGGGGGGCCCGGAGCGCATGTCCAGGCTCGTCGGACCGCCCTGACCCGTCGAGCGGCACTGCGCCCAGAGCGGCCAGCGCCTGAAGATGTGTGGTGATCGTCCGCCGTGCCGGAAAGTCCCCGCCGGGCGGCGCCAGCCTGGCCGAACCGTTGCGGGCCAGCAGCGGGCCGAGCAGCAGCACCGATCCTCGAAGGCGGCCCACGAGCGCGGGATCGGGCCGATCGGTGAGGATTTCCCTGCAGCGCACTCGCAGCGTCGACGTGCCGGCGCCCTCGACCTCTGCGCCCACGCCTCTCATCAGGCTCACGAGAACATCGACATCGCGAATCCGCGGCACGTTCGTGAGAACGCACTCGCGATCGGTGAGCAGGCATGCCGCCAGCAGCGGCAACGCCGAGTTCTTGTTGCCTTCGACCGCTACGCGGCCGGTCAGGCGGCGCCCTCCCTCGACTCTGAGCCTGGCCATCAATCCCTCACTGCGTCACGCACTCACGTTACGGCGTGTTCCACGCCAGCGCCGCCAAAACCCAGGCAGACGATCTCCTCGCGCAGCTCGACGCCGAACTGCTCGCGCACCCCGCGTTTGCACCTGTCGATCAGGTCGCGGATGTCGCGAGCCGACGCTCCCCCGAGGTTCACGATGAAGTTGGCGTGCGTGTGCGACACCATGGCCTGGCCGACCCTCGCGCCCTTGAACCCGGCGCGATCCACGAGCGCCCCGGCGGAGGCCGGGATGCCGTCTGGAATACTGTCACGAAACGGGTGAGGATTCTGGAAGATGCAGCCGGCGCTGGCCGACTCGAGGGGCTGCGTACGCTTGCGGAACGCCAGCGACGCGCGCGCGACCGACCGCAGCGCCGACGGTTCCCCGCGCCCGGTGCGGAACTCGGCGGCGGCCACGATCTCTTTCGTGCGATGCAGCCGGCTGTAGTCGTACGCAAACTCCATCTCGGCGCCAGGCACGTCCATCGTGCGTCCGTCGGATGCGACCAGCGTGACGCGCTCGACCAGCTCGCCAATGAGCCGTCCCTGAAAATGCGCGTTCCCGTAAATAGCGCCGCCGACGGTTCCCGGAGTGCCGGCCCACGCTTCCAGGCCGGAGATGCCGCGGATGATCGTCCAGCGAACCAGACCGTTGATCGTGACGCCCGCATCCGCGCGCACGCCGGACGCGTCCACCGCGGTTACGTCGCCGCCGCGCATCCTCACCACGAGGCCGCGGACTCCGGCGTCGGCGACGAGGATGTTCGACCCTCCGCCAAGGATCGTGATCGGGATGCCCGCGTCCCGAGCGAGCGCGAGGGCCCGGCTGAGCGCCGCCGCGCCGTGCAGTTCGACGAGCCAGTCCGCCGGTCCCCCCGTCCGGAACGTCGTGAACGGGGCCAGCGATATGTCCCGGTGGACCTCGTCCTCGCCGAACGCCCGGCGTAGATCGCGGTCGAACGAGCCGTTCATCGAGCGTGCCCTGCAAGTTTGCGGCGCTGTTCCTTCAACGCGTCGACGGCGGCAGCCCGCGTGCAGGGCGCGAACTCGACCCAGTCGCCCGGTGCGAGCTGCCCCGCCAGTGCAAAATCCGCGCTGATCACCGTCGCGATTTTCGGGTAGCCACCCGTGGTCTGACGGTCGGCCATGAGGAGGATAGGCTGGCCCGAGGCCGGCACCTGCAGCGACCCGAGCGGCGTTGCGTCCGATAGGATATCGGCCGTGCCGAGGTGAGCGAGCGGCGGCCCCTCGAGCCGGTATCCCATCCGGTTCGAGCGGACGGACACGACATATCTCGCGGAGAACAGCGTGTCGCAGGCGCCCGGTGTGAACATCGCGTCGTGCGGCCCCGGCACGACGCGCAGCCGCGCACCGCCCGCCGGGAGGGCGAGAGGTATCGCGCGCCATCCGGAACGCGGTGGCGCTTCGACCGCGCCGATCGGCAGCACGTCTCCGGCCTTGAGCGCCCGCCCTCCAAAGGGCCCGATTCCGCTGATGAGGCTCGTGGCCCTGCTTCCCAGTACCGGCTCAACAGCAATGCCGCCGGCCACCGCAAGCGTCGCGCGCGCTCCGGCGTGTCTCGCACCAAAGCGGAGGCGCTTTCTGGACGCCAGCGTGAACGGCGCATGCATCGGCACCGACGCGCCCGCAACGAGTTCGAACTCCGCGCCGGCGACGGCGCAAACCAGATCGCCGCTGGCCTCGAGCTCCGGACCGAGCAGTGTGACCTCCAGGGCGGCGGCGTCCTCAGCGTTGCCGACGAGCCGGTTCGCGAGCCGGTGAGAGTACGGATCCATCGGCCCGGCCACGGGTACACCGCTGTCCTGGTGGCCCCACCGGCCGAGGTCCTGGACCGTGGTCAGCATGCCGGGGCGCACGACACGCAAGTCAACACTCAACTGCCAACTCCCAACTCCCAACTGTCAACTCCCAAGCTCCAACTCCCAAGTCCCGAGGCACCTGGCTCGGGGATTGGCTGCTGGAATCCGGCGCCTCTCACGTGAGCGGCGTGAAGTACTTCTCAAGTTCCAGAAGTGCGGTCATCTCATCTCCTTGGGCGTTGGGAGTTGGAGATTAGGAGTTGATCCGATCTCTTCACGTTCCTTCAGAACTCAAACTTCACATTCCCCTCCTGAGCCAAGGCACGAAACCGCACCCGGTCGCCGGCCTTGAACAGGGAGGGCTGCGCACGCGATGCGTCGTAGGGCTTCAGCGGCGTCCGGCCGATGATGTTCCAGCCGCCGGGCGTCGACGACGGGTAGATGCCGGTCTGCCCTCCGGCGATCGCGACCGATCCGGGCGGCACCGCCGTCCGCGGCGATTGCCGGCGCGGCACGGCAATCCGTGGATCGACTTCCGCCATATAGGCGAAGCCTGGAACGAAGCCCACCAGATATACCCGGTACACGCGCCCGGCGTGAAGCGCAACCACCTCCTCGTTCGAGCACTGCCCGAATCGCGCCACCTCGGAGAGATCGGGCCCGAACTCGCCGCCGTAGCAGACGGGAACGTCGATGACGTCCGCCCGTTCGTCGTCCTCCGGTCCGGCGTCGACGACCGCGGCCAGACGCCGCAGTTCCTCCTCGAGCCACGCCGCGTCGGTGGCGAGCGGATCGAAATACACGGTCAGCGAACAATACCCGATCACCACGTCGCGCACCGCTCGTCCGAGGCGGCGTTCGATCAGTCGACGGGTGGCGATGCACCAGTCGTTGACGAGCGGCGAGATGCGCTGCTCGAGCTGGACGAGCAGGGCCGAGTCTCCGGCGGCGAGCACCTGGAACGCGAGGTTCATCGCGCCCGTCTCGAGGCTCGCTGCTCGAGCTCCGAGAGCAGCTTCTGGTGAATGTCGTCGAACCCGCCATTGGACATCACGACGACGATGTCTCCGTCCCGGCTCTCGTTCGCGACGGTCTCGACGATTGCTTCGACGCGTGGGATGTACCGCGCGCTTACACCGCCGGCGCCAAGGTCGGCCACCAGCTGTTCCGGCGACAGGCGCTCGGCATCGGGCAGCATCGAGCGGAAGACGGCGGCGATAATGACGCGATCGGCCGCCGAGAAGGCTCGCGCGAAATCCGACTGGAATACACGCCGGCACGACGTGGCCGAGCGCGGCTCGAAGATCGCCCATATGCGCCGCCCGGGGTACGCCGACCGCAGACCGGCCAGCGTTTCCGCGATGGCGGTCGGATGATGGGCGAAGTCGTCGTACACGGTGACACCGGCGGAG
>DATIEW010000314.1:0-2050 GCA_035455585.1 Vicinamibacterales bacterium
GACTCGATCGCCTCTCCGTCGACGAGCCGCCACAAGTACTTGCGCGTGCCGTCTTCCGACTCGCGCAGCTCGTCCAGCTCGATCGAGGGAAAGCGGAAGGTGGCGGAGAGCGCTTCCCGCAGCGTCCGCGGAAGCGTCGTCATCTCGTCCCAGCCGTCGACCCGGCTTCGGTAGACCCAGCCGGTGATTTGATCCACGCGGTAACCAGGTTCCCCGCGCGCGGCGAGCCATGCGGAGAGCGCGGCTTCGAGCCCCCCGGGCGCGTAGCCGAGGAGCTCGGGCCGCGGATCCGCTTCCGCGAGCCGTTCCAGACGGCGGTCGCGCCCCCGATCGGGCCGCTGGGGCGGGATGGTCCGCAGCTCGCGCATGGCGGGAATCTAATCCCCGGCCACGCGCCGGCTCAGCCACTCCATCGCCGCCGCCAGGCGTTCCCGGGCCAGCCCCGCGCCCATCGCGGTCAGCGTCTCGAAGATCCCGGGACTCACCCGCTGGCCGGTGAGCGCGACGCGCATCGATTGCATGACCTTGCCGGCCGCCACTCCCCGCTCTTCCGCCAGGGAGCGCAGACGACCCTCCATGGCCTCCAGGTCTCCCCAGCGGTCCTCGGACTCCACGTAATCGGTCGCCACCGCCAGCGCAGCCATCGCAGCGGCCGGGTCTTGCCAGAACTTCTCGACCGCGTCCGGCTGGTATTCGACGGGTCCGGGAAAGAACGGGCGCGCCTGCTCGACGAGATCGTGGAGCGTTCGCGAGCGGGTCTTGACCAGCGTCATCAGGTTCGCGAACCAGTCGCCGTCCCTCCGAGGATCGATGGAACCCCCGATCCCCGCGCGCTCGAACCACGGCGCCGCGATCGCGGCCACCTCGCGACCGGACAGCCGTGACAGGTGCTGCCCGTTCAGCCACTCGAGCTTCTCGACGTCGAACACCGCGCTCTTCCCCGTGATCCGCTCGAGCGTGAACGCGTCCACGAGCTCCTGTCGGGTCATGACCTCGCGGTCGTCGCCTGGCGACCAGCCGAGGAGCGCGAGGAAGTTCACGAACGCGTCGGCAAGGTATCCCTGGTCGCGGTAGGCGGTCACGGCGATCGCGCCATGACGCTTCGAGAGCTTCGACTTGTCGGGACCGAGGATCAGCGGCACATGGGCGAACACAGGCGGATGGGCGCCGAGCGCTCGATAGATGAGGAT
Organism: Vicinamibacterales bacterium; assembly: GCA_035455585.1. GTDB lineage: Bacteria > Acidobacteriota > Vicinamibacteria > Vicinamibacterales > 2-12-FULL-66-21 > DATIEW01. Next base: position 1,191 of record DATIEW010000314.1, read on the forward strand.
CTGCTTCGGCGTGTTCGAGATGTGGTCGTCCCCCCGGACCACGTGGGTGATCCGCATGTCCAGGTCGTCCACCGTGACCGCGAGGTTGTACACCGGCGCGCCGTCCGAACGCAGGACGATGAAGTCCCCGATGGTCCGATTCTCGAACGCCGTGCGCCCGTGCACGACGTCTTCCCACACCGTCTCGCCGGGAGGCACGGCGAAACGAATCGTGTGGGGCTCGCCTGCCGCCCGGCGCCGATCCGCCTCCTCTCGACTTATCGCCCGGCACCGACCGCCGTAGACGTACGACTCCTTGCGGGCGATCGCCGCCTCGCGCTCGGAGGCCAGCTCCTCCACCGTGCAGAAGCAGGGATACGCGCTTCCCGATTCCCGGAGCCGTTCCGCCGCCTCCCGGTGACGGTCCACGTTTCGCGATTGGAAGTGCGGCCCTTCGTCCCAGTCGATCCCCAGCCAGCGAAAGCCATCCAGGATCGGCTGCAAGGCCTCGGCCACGTTCCGCTCGGCATCCGTGTCGTCGATGCGGAGCAAAAACTGTCCGTTGTTCTGTCGGGCAAACAGCCAGTTGAACAGCGCCGTGCGGACGCCGCCGATGTGCAGATAGCCGGTGGGACTGGGAGCAAAGCGGGTGCGAACGGACATGACACCTGAGAGCTTTCACAAGAGTTTGCCGGCAAACATCGTCTGCGCCCGGTCGGGACCGACGGAGACCACTTCCACCGGCGGGCCAACCAGCTCGCTGATGCGATCGAGGTAGCGGCGAGCGCCGGGCGGCAGATCGGCCAGCTTGCGGACGGCCGTCACGTCGGTCTGCCAGCCGGGGAGCGTTTCGTAAATCGGCTTCACGCGCCGCAGGTCAT
>DATIEW010000315.1:0-2183 GCA_035455585.1 Vicinamibacterales bacterium
CGATCGGCACGCGCGCCGGCGTACCCGGCGGGAACAGCATGTCGATCACCGGGCCTGCGGCGTCGCGCGGCGTGCCTTCGGACGGCGCCACGTGCATGCGGAATCCGGGCGCGGCGTTGATCTCGCAGATGCCGCCGCCGATCTCGCGGTAGGAGAGCGTGATGTCCTTCGACAGGAAGTCCACGCCGCCGACGTCGAGGCCGATCGCCTTGACGGCGCGCACTGCCATGTCGCGGTTGTCGGGGTGGATGACATCCGTCACGTCCGTCGCCGTGCCGCCGGTCGAGAGATTCGCAGTCGAGCGCAGGTAGACGATGCGGCCAGCCTCTGGCACCGACTCCGCGGTGAGTTCCGCGCGCGCGAGCATCATTCCGGCCTGCGCGTCGATCTCCAGCCGGGTCAGCACCTTCTCGTGGCCGACGCCCCGGCGCGGGTCCTGGTTCACGATCTCGACGAGTTGCGCGACCGTGTGCTTGCCGTCGCCGACCACATGGCCCGGAGTGCGCCGCGTCGCAGCGATCAGTTCGCCGCTGACGACGAGGAGTCTGTGATCGTCGCCCTCGAGAAATGTCTCGACGATCACCGAACGCGAATGCTCGCGGGCAGTCGCGAATCCGCGCGCCACCTCGTCGTCCGTCATGAGCCGTATCGAGATGCCACGTCCGTGATTCCCGTTGTAGGGCTTCGTTACGACCGGGTATCCCAGCCGGTTCGCGGCGCGCACCGCGTCGCGCTCGTTCTGGACGAGCTCCTGGCGCGGCACCGGCAGTCCGAGAGCGCCGAGGATGCGGTTGGTCTCCTCCTTGTCGCTCGCGAGTTCGACCGAGATGTGCGGCGTGCGGCCCGTGACCGTTGCCTGGATGCGCTGCTGGTATTTTCCGTGGCCGAGCTGGATCAGCGACTGGTCGTTCAGCCTGAGCCACGGAATCCCGCGCTTCTCGGCCGCGTGGACCAGGGAAGCCGTCGAAGGGCCGAGCGCGCGCCGCTGCGCGAACTTGATGTAATCGTCGCGTGCCGCCGGCCAGTCCCAGCCCGACGGGACGCTCCCCCGCGGCCGGAGCTCTTCGGGCAGCAGCGAGCAGAGCAGGCGCAACGCGAGCTCGCCGGCGGCAACGCCTTCCTCGCGCTCGGCGTATTCGTAGACGACTGAATAGTGCCCCGGCAGGTCGAGGCTGCGCGTCTTGCCGAATGTGACGTCCTCGCCGGCCACGTTCTGCAGTTCGAGCGCGACGTGCTCGAGCACGTGGCCGAGCCAGGTGCCCTGGTCTTCGTTCATGCGGCGGATGAATCCGCCGGGTGTCTGGTAGGAACAGCCGTGCTCGGCGAGGCCGGGCAGCGCCGCGATCAGCCCGTCGACAAATCGGCGGCCGAGTTTTCCGGTCGGCCAGCCCTCGAGCGCGCCGAGGTCGAGTTCGAGCCGGATGACCGGGAAACGCGCGTAATGCGATGGGCCGACGTAAATGGAGCGGTCGAGAATGCGCATGCCGGCCGGCCGTTGCCTGGGAGGGTGTAGGGCCGGCCATGATCGCATAGCCCGCCGCGGGCGCGCAGCCCGCAGTCCGGGGTGGGGCGGCAAGGCCTGCCGCCCCTTTTGGGAGGATCGGATCGAGGCTCTAGGCGGCCTTGCCCGCCGCGAGGGCGTGGACGTCGGCGGCCCGCAGCGACTGGCCGCCGATGGCCCAGTCGCCCTGCTCGAATTCCTGCACGCGCACCCAGGTGACGGGGCGCATCGCTTCGCCTTCGACCTCGATCATCGCCGCGGTGACCTTGGCGATAAGTGCCTGTTTCTGCTTCGGGGTGAAGACGTCCTTGATCACATCAATGGTTACGAGGGGCATGTCGAATCTCCTTGGTTGAAGAGTGAAAAAACCGGTTTACGGGCCCGCAGGGTCGGACGGCACGGCGTCCAGGGCGGATTCAAAGGCAATGAAGAGGACGCAGGGCACGTCGCTGACGCAGCGCCCGGCATGCGGCCGGCCGGCTGGGCCGTAGGCATACGCGCCGGGCCTGAGCTGCACGGGTTCCTGGCCCTGGTACGTCACCTCGAGTTCTCCGGCGATCAGGGCCATGCGCTCGGCGGAGGTGTGCCAGTGCAGCGGGATATCCGATCGGGCGGGCACCTTGAAAAACACATCGACGTTGGGCTGGGCGGGGTCGCCGTGCAGCACGGCGATCGCACAGCC
>DATIEW010000316.1:0-6761 GCA_035455585.1 Vicinamibacterales bacterium
GCCAGCGATTCCTCCGGGGTGAAGACGCCTTCCTCACAGAACACGTCGCACCACTCGGCCAGTCCGTCCGACGCGACGGCCGGAATCATCTCCTTCACCACGAGATCGACGTAGTCCTGCCGGCGCCCCCGGTACTCGAGCGGGATCTCGTGGGCGCCGAGGAACGTGGCCACCAGGTCGATGTCGTGCGCGGCGTTCAGCCGGCGAACGGCGCGAAGCATCTTCAGCTCCGGCTCGACCGCCAGGCCATACCCGCTCTTCACCTCGCACGTCGTCGTGCCGCAGGCCAGCATCTCGTCGAGACGCGCCCGCGTCGCGGTGACGAGGTCGTCCTCCGACGCGTTGCGCGTCGCGCGAACCGTCGCGACGATGCCGCCGCCGGCCGCAGCGATTTGCGAGTAGGTTTCACCCGACAGGCGGCGGCGCAGCTCGTCGCGCCTGTCTCCGGCGAACACGGCGTGCGTGTGCGCGTCGACGAATCCCGGCACGATCGAGAGGCCCGTCGCATCCAGCACACGCGCGCCAGGGACGAGATCGACACTGCTCTCGAGGTCCGCGGTTGCACCCGCGAACACGAGCCGCCCAGCCGATGAGGCTATCGCCCCGTCGTGGACGACGTCGATCGAGGTCTGGCGAGGACCGCTGCGCGGCGCCGGACCCGGGCAGGTGATCAGTTGCCGGCAGCGCTGAACGACGAGATCGGCGGCAGGCCGGGTGCGGGGACCGGACGCGGTCACGCGTGCAGTATAGCGGAGAGCTTCGCAGCGAGCTGGTCGGCGGACAGGCCGGCGATCGCGACGCGCTTGTCGCGCGACTTCAGCCCCGACACGACCGCCACATCGCGCCGCGGAACACCGAGCAGCTCTGCGAGGAACCGGGTCAGCGCCTCGTTGGCGGCGCCTTCCACGGGCGGCGCCGACAGCCGGATCAGGAGCGCGCCGGCGCGCATTCCGGCGACGGCCGAGCGTGGCGCCCGCGGGGTCACCCGCACCAGGAGAGTCGCGTAGCCCGGGCAGCGTCCCTTCGGGCGTGCGCCTGGTGCATTCGACGTCACGTTCTACTCTCGGAGAGCCGAGTCAACACCCAATCTCCAACTGCCAACTCCCAACCGTTCCAGCGTGGGAGTTGGGAATCGGACGGTGGGAGAGGGTTTCTCCCATCTCTGTCGAGAGCCGTGTCAAGACACCGAATCTCCAACTGCCAACTCCCAACCTGTCTCGCCCGGAAGCTTGGGAGTTGGGGATTGGAAGTTGGGAGTTGGCACCGGTTCTACCCGCGGTCGTCGGCCGCGCGGGGGGCCTCGCCCTGCCAGGCGGGCTGGGCCTCGGACTGGCGCGGGCGATGGAGCAGCACCTTGTCGTCGGGGCGATCCTGGTCGCGGATGAACTCGAGCGCGCGGTACAGCGCCTGGATCGAGCCCTCGAGCGTTCCTTCCACGTCGCGGCGCCGCAGCCGCATCTCGTTGATGTCGCGCTCGATCTCGTCGAGCCGTCCCTGCGCCTTCTGCAGGAGCAGATCCGCGCGTCCCTGCGCCTCCCGAATGATGAGCTTCGCCTCGTTCTGCGCCGCTTCCTTGATCTCGTCGGCCAGCCGCTGTGCCGTGAGCAGCGTGTTCCGGAGGTTGGTCTCGCGGTCACGGTGCTCGGCGAGCAGCGCCTCCTGCCGCGTGAGGTCCTGGCGCAGGCGGTCGATCTCGCGGAGGGCGTGCTCGTAGTCGTCGGCCGCCTCGGTCAGGAAGGCGACGACCTCCGTCTTGTCGTAGCCGCGCAGGACGGCTCGGAACCGCTGCTGGCGCAGGTCGAGCGGCGCGATGCGCATGAGCCGTTCGGGCGGCGGCGACCCTGCCGCAGCAGCCGAGGTACTGGCCAGAGTGTTCTGGGGATCAAACATCAGGTCCTCACTTCCCGTTTTCCAAAGATCGCGGTTCCGACGCGAACCATTGTCGCACCCTCTTCGATGGCGGCCTCGAAGTCGTGGCTCATGCCCATCGACAGATGCTTCAGGGCGCCGGCCGGGGCCCCGTCCCGGACCAGCCGGTCGCGGAACTCCCTCAGGCGCACGAACCAGGGGCGCGTCTTCTCCTGGTCCTCGTTCCAGGGCGGCAGCAGCATCAGCCCGGCGAGCCGGAGAGCGCCGGCGCGAAGCCCGGCCTCCACGCAGCGGGCCGCCTCATCGACCGGCGCGCCGGACTTGGTCGGCTCTCCCGCCAGGTCGACCTGGATCAACACCTGCGGCGCGGGGCGGCCGGGCGGGAGCGCGCGCGCTGCGGCATCGAGCCGATCGATCAGCTCGACGGAATCCACCGACTGAATACACGCGAAGGCGCCGGCGGCTTTCTTCGCTTTGTTCGACTGCAGGTGGCCGACGAGGTGCCAGTTCATCTGCATGTCGGCTGTCGCGGCAATCTTCTGCAGAGCCTCCTGTACCTTGTTCTCGCCGAAATCACGCTGACCCGCCCTCCAGGCCTCGCGGACAGCGTCGGGCCCGAATGTCTTGGAGACGGCAACGAGCGTCACGTCGGAGGGGTCGCGGCCCGAGCGCCGCGCCGCGTCGGCCACGCGGCGCCGGATGCCGGCCAGATTGTCTGCGATCGCCACGATGGCGGTCCGCCCGTCTACTTCTTGATGGACTTGACGATCGACTTGGCCTGCTCGGCGTACTGTCCGTCCGGAGCCAGCTTGAGGTACTCCTCGAAGAGCGGCACCGCTTCGGCGATCTTTCCCTCGTTCAGCATCGCCATGCCAAGCCAGTACTGGGCGTCGGCCAGCGTGGGGTCGAGCTTGACCGCCTGCTCGAACAGCTTCTTGGCCTCGGGCACCTTTCCGGCGTTCCACGCGATGACGCCCTGGTTGAACACCGTTCCGGCGTCTCCCCCGGCAGATCCTCCCGCTGCCCCGGCGAGCTTCTGCGCCTGGGCGCTGGCCTCGGCGGCCTGATCGAACTTCCTCTGGGCGTTGTACACGGTGGCCAGCCCGTTGTACACGTCAGCCGAGTCCGGGTTGACCTCGAGCGCCTTCTTGTAGGCCGCTTCAGCCTGGTCGTACTCCTTCTTCCTGGTGTACACGGCGCCGATGTTCGTCAGGCACTCGGCGCACTTGGGCACATCGGCCAGCACCTCGTTGAACTTGGCGATCGCCTCGTCGTACTTGCCCTCGTTGCTGAGGGCCACGCCTTCCTCGAACGCGCCCTTGAGCGCCGCCGCCTTGGCTTCCGCCTTCTTGCGATCGGCGTCGGTCACGGTAGCCGACCCCGGTTTGAGCACGAAGTTGACCTCGGCCAGATCGAACCGGATCCGCTGCTCGAAAGCCTGGCTGAACTCGCCCTTCGCCGCGGTAATGCGGTACACGCCTGGCTGAAGGCCGACCTGCACGAATTCCCCGCGTTTGTTCGTCTTCGTCTCGAGCTTGCGGCTCGCCCCGTCGATCCGCTCGATGGTGATGACCGCTTCCTCGACGGGCTGGTTCTTCGCGTCGACGACCTTCCCCCTTACCCCGCTTTGCGCGTGGGCGGGCGCCACCCATGCCGCGACGAGCAACGCCACGCAAACCACCAGCGTTCCCGGGCCGAAGCGTGCGCCCTTCATTGCAACCTCCGCTCTCTCATCCTGCTGTCCAGACACACCTCCGCGGGGACTCCGCGGACTTTTCGTCCGCATCAGTTTACAACGAAACTGAGGGCATCGCCGCGGCGTCGGCGTGAAGGTGGTCGCTTCCACCCGCAGCCTCGACCGCTGGAACGCTGCTGAGGTGTGCGGTTACGTCACAACGCGGGTTGACATCGAATGCGGCTCCGCCGTCGCTCTCGGGTCAGGACTTCCCGGGCTGCGCGAAGAACCGCGCGAGGTCGTCGATGTCGTGCGTGACCGGCGCCGGCGGAAGCGATTCGAGAAACCGGCGCCCGTAGCCCATCGTGCGCAGCCGGGCGTCGAGGATCGCGAGCACGCCGCGATCCTGCCTGTGCCGGATCAGTCGGCCGAGCCCCTGCTTCAATGCCAGCACCGCCAGCGGAATCTGGTACTCCCCGAACGGCGATCCGCCCCGCGCCGCGACCGCCTCGATGCGCGCGGCGGTGATCGGATCGGCCGGCGAGGCAAACGGCAGCTTGTCGATGATGACGCAGCTGAGAGCCTCGCCGGCGACGTCCACGCCCTGCCAGAAGCTCGAGGTGGCGAGCAGTACGGCATGAGGAGTGGCCTTGAAATCCCTCAGCAGGGCGGACCGCGGCGCGGAACCCTGGACGAAGATCGGGTACTCCAGCGCCATCGCGGCGATCCGGTGGACCTCCCGCAGGTTGGCGTAGCTCGTGAAGAGGACGAACGCCCGGCCCTCCGTGCGTTCGAGAATCGCGACCACCTCCCGGGCCGCCGCCTGCGCGAACTGCGGTGCGCGGGGATCGGGCATCCGCCTCGGCAGGTAGAGGATCGCCTGGCGTCGGTAGTCGAACTCCGAGTCGAGCTTCAGCTCCCGCGCCTCCGCGATGCCGAGCCGGGCGCGCACGTAATCGAACCTGCCATCGACGGTCAGCGTCGCCGAGGTCAGGACGGCGCCGTCCATGCGCTCGAGCAGCATCCCGCGCACGATCGATGACACGTCGATCGGCGCCGCCCGGAGGAAGATGGCGCGGCCGCGCACCTCCAGAAAATGGACGAACCCCGGGTCGTCCGCCCGCAGCAGGAATCGGACGTCGTCCCGCAGCTCGGCCGACCGGCGCGCCAGCGCGAGGACGTCCTCGGGCAGATCCTTCGTCAGCGCGACGTCCGCTTCGAAGGCTTCGAGCGCGGCGACGAGCGATCCGCCTTCGTCGGTCAGCCGGGCGGTGTGAAGCGGCGTGATCCTGATCCGGCTCTCGTTTGCCGCGCCGCCCGTCAGCTCGCTCCGCACCATCTGCAGCGCGGCGAAGAACTGCCGGGACGCGTCTCGGATCCGTTCGACGTCGCCCGCAATCTCCTCGGCCTTCCCGGGATCCGGAACGAGCCCCGCACCGACGGCGCGTCCGATGTCGCCCGCCAGGTCCTCGAGGCGGTAGATGCTGACCGCCCGGCCGAAATACTGCGTGGCCACGTCCTCGAGCTGATGCGCTTCGTCGACGATCGCGTAGCGGCAGGCGGGGATGACCTCGCCGAAGGCACTCTGCCTCACCGCGGCGTCGGCGCACAGCAGATGGTGGTTGACGATGACCACGTCGGATTCCGCCGCCCGCTGGCGCATGCGGACGATGAAGCAGTCGTCGTAGCGGGGGCAGTCCGCGCCGATGCAGTTCTCGGTCGTGGCCGCGATTTCCGGCCAGATCGGCACATCTTCGGGCAGATCCTCCATTTCGGCCCGGTCGCCGGTCTCGGTGCGGCGCGACCACTCGTCGATCAGGCGGAGATGGACGGTCTCGTCGAGCGATCGGATCGCGGGGGCGTCGCGCCAGGCCTCGAAGCGGTGCAGGCAGAGGTAGTTGCCGCGGCCCTTCATGTAGGTCGCCGTGAACGGCACACCCAGCGAGTCGCGGAGCACGGGGAGGTCCTTGTAGAACACCTGCTCCTGGAGGTTCTTGGTGCCCGTGGACACGAGAACGCGCTTGCGGCTGAGGATGGCGGGCACCAGGTAGGCGAGCGTCTTGCCCGTTCCGGTTCCGGCCTCGGCGAGGAGGACGCCGCCGCGGTCGAAGACCGCCGCGACCGCGTCCGCCATCTCCATCTGCGCCGGGCGGGCCTCGAATCCCGGCAGGGCTGCGGCGAGCGGTCCGTCCGGGGCCAGCGCACCGGCAACGGCGGCGCTCAGCTGCGGCTTTCCGGATACAGCGGAAACTTCCGGCACAGCGCCTCGACTTCGGTTCGAACGGCGGCGAGCACGGCGTCCTCGTCGGGCGACGCGAGCACCCGCGCGATCAGCTCGGCGATCAGGTCCATCTCGGGCTCGCCCATGCCGCGGCTCGTCACCGCCGGCGTGCCGATCCGGATGCCGCTGGCAACCATCGGCGGGTTCTGGTCGAACGGGATCGCGTTCTTGTTGACGGTGATGCCGGCTTTGCCGAGCGCAGCTTCGGCGGCCTTGCCGGTCAGGCCCTTCGAGAACACGTCGACCAGCATCAGGTGGTTGTCGGTGCCGCCGCTGACCAGGCGGAAACCTGCGGCGGACAGGCCGGCCGCCAGGCGGGCGGCGTTGGCCACGATCTGCCGCTGGTAATCGACGAAGCCCGGCTCCATTGCTTCCTTCAAACAGACCGCCTTGGCGGCGATGATGTGCATCAGCGGCCCGCCCTGGACGCCGGGGAAGAGCGCTCGATCGAGGTCCTTCGCGTAGCTGCTCTTCGAGAGCACCAGTCCGCCGCGGGGCCCGCGCAGCGTCTTGTGCGTCGTGGTCGTGACGAAATCGGAGTGCGGGACCGGGTTGGGATGGACGCTCGCGGCGACGAGGCCCGCGATGTGCGCCATGTCGGTCACCACGGGGGCGCCGGCCGATCGGCCGATGGCCGCAATCCGTTCGAAGTCGATGATCCGCGGGTAGGCGCTCGCGCCCACCATGATCATCTTCGGCTTGCGCTCGTCGGCGAGGCGCGACAACTCGTCGTAGTCGATCCGCTCGTCGTCGCGGCGCACGCCGTACGGGACGACCGTGTAGAGCTGCCCGGAGAAGTTGAGCGGATGGCCGTGCGTCAGGTGCCCGCCGTGGGCGAGATTCATGCCGAGCACGGTGTCGCCCGGCTTGAGCAGCGTGAAGTAGACGGCCATGTTCGCCTGCGCGCCCGAGTGCGGCTGCACGTTGGCGTGCTCG
>DATIEW010000317.1:0-5931 GCA_035455585.1 Vicinamibacterales bacterium
CCGTTCGTCAACCGGAACCACTTCGCGATGTGGATCGCCATGGCCCTGCCGCTGGCATTCGGCTACATCGCCGCACGTGAGGGAGCGCACGCCAGCCGCATCCACCGCAGAAGCCGGCGCTCGTCACTCGTGGACTTCGCCGCGTCCCGCACCGGCTGGATCATCATGGCTGCCGGGTCGATGCTGCTCGCGCTGCTGCTCTCACTGTCGCGCGCCGGGGCGCTTGCGCTCGGAATCTCGGCGATGGCGGCGATCGTCCTGGTCCGGCGGAGGCTGGACTCGAACCAGCGGTCGTGGCTCATGGGATCGGTACTCTTTGCGTCGTTCATGGCGGCGGGGTGGGCCGACGCTCCGGCAATCCGTGAGCGCCTGACCGGAACGCCGGCCGCACTGGCGAACCGCTTCGCCATCTGGCGCGACACGGGGCCGATCGTCGGTGATTTCTGGCTGACTGGCACGGGGGCCGGGACCTACCGGCTCGCCATGCTGGTCTATCAGCGCGCCGACCGCAGCGTGGTCTTCAACCAGGCGCACAACCACTACCTGCAGGCCGCCGCGGAAGGAGGTGTGCTGTTGCTCGTTCCGGTTGCCCTCGCGCTGGCGGCATTCGTCCGCACGGCAGCGCGGCAGCTCGCGTCCGATCGATCGGCCGCGTGGGGGCTCAGGGCCAGCGCCGCATGCGGCCTTGGCGCCGCGGCCCTGCACAGCATCTGCGAAACCGGACTGGTGATGCCAGCCAACGCGGCGCTGGCGGCTGTGCTGGCTGCGGTGGTGGTTCACGAACGGTGCGCAGATTCAGTCACGGAGGCTCCGGCGCGGAGATTCCCTCACGGGCGTTCCAGCAGCCAGCGGCGGGAGCCGGTCAGGAGGCGGTACACATAGAGAAAAGGCAGGAGGGCGCTGGTCGAGACGCCGTATCGGTCCTTCATGTAGGGCGCGGAAGGCAGGAGGTGGTCGCGCAGAAATGTGAGGCGCTCACGAAAGGTGGGAAGATGGCGCCAGTCCGACACGAAGACCGCGATCGCCGGCCGGCGCCCCTCGAGAAACGCCCGGGATTCGGCGTCCGCCGCCGCGCGATCGCTTTCGAGCTCGGCCAGGATGCGTGCCGGCACGTCCGTATGGAAGAACGCCCGGGCAGACTCGAGGCCAGCCGCGATGATGGCCGATAGTCCGCGGTCGCGGCAGAGATCAAGCGTTTCCTGCCAGCCGTCCTCCGACAACGATCCGGCGAGCAGGTGAAGGTCGTAAAGCCAGAGGAGCCGCGCGCTGCAGCCGTGGTGCGCCACGCGGTGGAGGCATGCGATCACGAACGCCATCCTCGCGTCTGGCGCGAACGCGCACGGGGCAATCCCGGGAACGGCAACGCGGCTGCGCCACAGCTCGTCCCACGGCAGCCTGTCGGCGAAGGCGCGCGGATTCACGATCCGCCAGTGCACATCGAGCGCATGCCGCACGCCGCGCTCGTCGACCCGTTCGTAGTGAAACTGTGTGAAGGCCACGTCGCCGGTGACGTGCACGGCCGGCGAATAGCCCGCAGCGCTCAGCGACGCGCGAACCGCGGCGCGATCCTCAGCGCGTATCAGCAGATCGGTGTCGCTTCGAGGCCGGAGGCCGGGAGCCGGATAGTGGGTGGACGAAAGGTGGGCGCCTTACAAGAGCAGCGCAGGCACGCCGTCCGCGGCGAGTCTCTCGACGAGCCGCGCCAGCTCCAGCCGGCGCGCCAGTTCGAGGGCGACCTCGCCGGCGAGCGCCATGCGGAGACGCTCGACCAGCTCACCGGGCCAGTCCTGGCGCGATGCGGCTGCCGCCAGCAGCGGGAGCACGCCTTCCGTCCCGGCTACCGCAAAGAGCAGGCTCCAGTCGGCCCGGCCCGGCGCCGGGCATCGCTCGCCTCGAAGTGCTCCTGCGACCAGGTCGATCACGGAACCTCTCTCAGGAGCCTCCCTCAGGCACCCCCGTCAGGCGTCTGAACCCCACGTGGCGCAGCAGCGACATCGCGGCCGAGCCGTGCCAGTTGAAATCGGCGGTGCGCTTCAGCAGCGGCACGATTCCGTCGACGCGGGCCAGGTCGATCAGCGCCTCGATGGCAGGATCGGGCAGCGAGGCGACCGCTCGACGGAAGATGAGCCCCGCGCGGATTTCGGAGCCGAGACGCCTGCGCCAGCGCCGTTCGTACTCGCCGAGACTGGCGGGATCGAGCCGGTCGTTGCCGAGGGCCTCGATCAGCACCTCGGCGGCGAGCCCCCCGGTCAGCAGCCCGTAGTAGATGCCGCCGCCGGTCGTCGGCTTCACGAGGCCCGCGGCATCGCCGACAGCAAGCACCCGTTCCGTCCACGTCTTCGATACCGGAGCGAGGGGGAGCACCTTGATGCGAGGCGAGGGCCAATGCCGGTCGACGTCGAACCTGGCGCAGACGCGCTCCGCGAAGGCGTCGAAGCGTGGCTGCGCGTCGCCGCTGCAGAAGAGCCCGACGCGCGCGAAAGACTCGAATCCGCGCCGGAACGGCACGATCCAGGCGAACCCGCCCGGCGCAACGCTTCGCCCCAGATGCACCTCGATGTGTCCTAGCGGGGGAAACGGCACCTCGACCTGCGCGCTGTGGAGGAGCAGGCGCGGCAGGCCGAGACCGAGCGTGCGATTGAGCCCGTAGCTCGCACCGCAGGCCACGATGGCCGCCCTCGCACCGAGCTGACCGTCGGAAGCAGTCACGGTTACACCCGAGGGGCCGGCTTCGATTCGCCGCACACGAACGCCGGTCCGCACCCGCGCCCCGGCGTCGGCGGCCGCGGCGGCGAGCCCCGAGTCGAAGCGCGCACGGTCGACGACAGCCGCCCGGACGTGATCGGTCTCGACGGCGACCTCTGTGCCGGCGGCGGACACGAACCGCGCGGACTGGACGACACTCAGAATGCTGGCGCGTGAAAGGCGGAGCTCGTCGAACGCGTCGAGGCCGAGAACACCGGTGCAGTGCACCGGGTCGCCGATGCGCTCGTGCTCCTCGAGGAGGATGACGTGAAGGCCGCCGGCGGCGAGATCGCGCGCGGCCAGAAGTCCTGCGGGGCCGCCGCCAGCCACGACCACGTCGCAGGTCGACGCGGTCAGTACTTGCGGCCCCTGGACTCCCATGTGCCGAGAAAACTAATCCAAAACGAGAGCAGAATCAAACGCAGATCGAGCCAGATCGACCGCCGACGGATGTAGAGCCGGTCGTAGCGGAACTTCAGGCGGCGCGGCACATCGCGCGCCGCGTAGATCTGCGCGAGCCCGGTGAGCCCCGGCCGCACGGCGATCCGGGCCGAGTATCCCGGCACCGCCGCGAGCGGCACGAGGGCGTCGCCCTCTGTTTCCTTCTCGCCCGGCCTGAGCGCGCGCGGGCCGACGAAGCTCATGTCGCCGGCGAGGACGTTGAGGAGCTGGGGAAGTTCGTCCATGGCTGTCGCCCGCATGATCCGGCCGACACGGGTCACGCGCGGATCGCGGTCGGCCGCCTGCACCGCGCCGACAGCCGTCTCCGCATCGACCCGCATCGATCGGAACTTCAACGCCCGGAACGTAGCGCCGTTGCGGCCGACGCGCTCCTGGGAGTAGAAGACCGGGCCGCCGTCCTCCAGCTTGATCGCCGCCGCCGCCAGCACCCAGACGGGACACGACAGCAGAATGCCCGTCCCGGCAAGAGTCGCATCGAACAGGCGCTTGATCATGTCCCGGACTCCGCCGCATCCAGGCACACATGCACGAAGCGGTCTCCCATCGCACGCTCCGTGAACTCCCGCTCGACGCGTTCCCGCGCCGCCGCGCCCAGCGCAGCGCGCAACGACGGATCGCCGAGCAGGCGCGCGATGGCGCCCCCGAGCGCCGCCGCGTCTCCGGGCGCCACGACGAGGCCCGTCTCCCCGTCACGGTTCACCCACGGCACCCCGGACGGCAGCGCCGTGCTGACGACCGGCTTGCCGCGGACCATCGCCTCGAGCTGCACGACGCCGAAGGCCTCGGCGCGCGTCACCGACGGCAGCACGAACAGGTCGCACGCCCGCAGCTGGGCGCGCAGCTCGTCGTCGCTCACGCGCCCCGTAAACGTTATCCGCGCGGCGCCGGCTTCCCTGGCGGCCATCGCGGACCACGCCTGGCGCATGGGTCCGTCGCCGACGACGGTGAGCGAGACGGAGAGCGGCGCGACGGCGCGGATGAGCACGTCGACGCCCTTGTAGGCCACCAGCCGGCCGGCAAACAGGATCCGGGGCCGCTCATCCTGCGCACGGATCTCGAGCGCGCGGTGGCGCACGCGTTCGCCGTCCTCCGCCGACGTGGCATCGATGCCGAAAGGAATCACGGTGATCCGATCGCGGTAGGGACGAAGCGCGCGCGCATGCCTCGCCAGGGGAGGCGACGATACCAGGAAGCGCCGTGCCTGGCCGTAGACGGCCCGCACCAGCGGCGCATAGAAAAGCCGGTACTGGAGCGCCGGGCGCACGACCTCGCTGTGGAACCAGACCACCAGCGGCACGCGGACGCGGGCAAGGGTCCAGGATAGGAGCGCCCATGGATTCGGCTCGTGCAGCACCACCACATCGGCATCCGCACGGCGCAAATGCGACGCAAGGGAGGGCGCGAGCTGAACGGAGCCGGCGGCTCCCCACGTTGCCACCCGTTTCACACAGACCCCGTCAACGATCTCGTCGACGGTCCGCCGGTGGCAGTTGAACGCCAGAACGCGGCTCTCGATGCGATCCGGGGCGGCGGCGCAGAGCATCTGGACGACCCGCTCCATCCCCCCGGCAGCGGGGGGATAGAACTTCCCGACGTGCAGGACCCTCAGCACGCTCTCTCCCCCGCGGCAATTCGCTGGTAGATGCAGGCAACCTGACGGCCGTAATGCGACCAGCTGAACGCTGCCGCGCGGCGGGATCCTGCTTCCCTCCGCAGAGACCACTGCGCTGGCGAGTGCTCCCGTTCGCCGAGCAGCCGCACCACCGTGCTCCGCCACGCCTCGACATCGTCGATCGCGCAATAGCTGATCGCGAACCCACCGACCTCGCGAAAGACGTCGATGTCGCTGGCGACGACAGGCGTCCCGCTCGCCAGCGCTTCCAGGATCGGCAGCCCGAACCCTTCCCGCTCGGACGGCAGCAGCAGGAGGGCGCTCCGGCGGTAGACGGCCGCCAGCGTGGAGCGATCGAGGACCGGCAGTGTCAAGACCTCGCCGGCCACGCCGAGATCCCGCGCGAGCGCGCGCTGCGAGCCGGTAAGTGGACCGCCGGCTCGAACGAGCCGTGCCAAGGGGACGTAGCGCCTCACCGCGGCGAACACGCGCAGCAGCAGATCGATCCGCTTGCGAGGGATCGGGCTGCCGACGTGAAGCAGATCGATCGAGGCGCCAGGCGGCCCGAGCAGGCGCGCGGCGTCCCGATCCGCCGAGGGCTCGGGCTCGGGTGAACAGCCCGGGTGCGGTCCATTGTGAACCACGCTCGTTCTGTCTTCGGGAATGCCTGCCTTCTCGACGAGCGCCGCTCTGGTGGCTTCGCTGTCGCACGCCACGTGCCCGGCCGCACGCACACCGTCGAGGATGCGGCGCGTCATGGCGCGGAATGCCGGGTTGCGCGGATCGAGCTCCGGTTCCAGGACGCTCCGGAACGTATCCGTGTCGTGACAGGTGACCACGGTGCGTCCGGCTGGAAGCCGGTGCACGAGCTGGCCGTAGCTGTGATCGACGATGTGAAAGAGATCGAAACTCCCGGCAATCGACGCCATCATGTGAGGGTAGTCCCACATGCGGTTGGCGAGGCGGTCGAGCATCATGGCGCGGGACCACTTGCGGACCCCGGGCAGCGCGGTTGCCCGGCGCCGGAAGGGCGGCCGCACCAGCGACGCTTCGAAGGCGCCCGAATGCTCGCGTTGCAGCCGGTCGTGCAGCATGTCGGCCACGAGATCCAT
>DATIEW010000318.1:0-3324 GCA_035455585.1 Vicinamibacterales bacterium
TGGACGATCGCGAACCCGCGTCTCGGCGGCGGCTTCAGGTTCGAGCCGCGTATGCACGATGACGGTGCGAAGACCGTGCTGGGACGAACCATCAAGGCGGGGGGCGGCAAGACGGACGGTGAACAGGTGCTCGACATCCTCGCGGCCCACCCCTCGACCGCGCGGTTCATCTCCACGAAGCTGGCGCGCCGCTTCGTGTCTGACGATCCGCCTGCCGCGCTCGTCGATCGCGCCGCGGCGCGGTTCCGCGCGACCGGCGGCGACATCCGCGAGGTCGTACGCACCATCGTCACATCGCCAGAGTTCTTCGACGCTGCCGCGTACCGCGCCAAGGTGAAGACCCCCTTCGAGTTCGTCGTCAGCTCCCTCCGTGCGACCGGGGCCGATGCCGTCAACGCGCAGCCGCTCGTGCAGGCGGTCCGCGAACTGGGCATGCCGCTCTACATGTGCCTGCCGCCGACCGGCTATTCGGACAAGTCGGAAGCGTGGGTGAACACCGGAGCGCTGCTCAACAGGATGAACTTCGCCGTCGCGCTGACGAACGGAAGCCTGCGGGGCGTCCGGATGCGGCCGGCCGCGCCGGCCCGCGATCCCGCCGCGGCTCGCGAATCGCTGGAGCGGTCGGCGCTGGCGGGAGATCTCTCGCCCTCGACGTCGGCAACGGTCGGCAAGGCGACCACGGCGCCGCAGGTGCTGGCGCTCCTGCTCGGGTCGCCGGAGTTCCAGAAAAGGTAGGCCCACATGATCCCGCGGCGCGTATTCCTCAAGAACGGCGGGCTGGCGCTCGTCAGCCTCGGCTTTGCACCGGAGTTTCTCGCACGGGCGGTCGCGGCGGCAGCGCCGCGGCGGAAGGTGTTGGTGGCGATCTTCCAGCGCGGCGCCGTGGATGGCCTCAACATGATCGTCCCGTTCGGCGAGCGCGACTACTACGCGGCACGGCCGACCATCGCCATCGCGCGCCCCGGGTCGGGGCCGGACTCCGCGCTCGATCTGGATGGGTTCTTCGGCATGCATCCACGTATGGAGCCGCTGGCCGGTCTGTTCAAGAGCGGCGAGCTGGCGATCGTCCACGCCTGCGGCTCGCATGACGGGACGCGCTCGCACTTCGACGCGCAGGACTACATGGAGTCGGCCACGCCCGGCGTCAAGAGCACGCCGGATGGCTGGCTGAATCGCTATCTGCACGTGCGCGAGCACGAGAACGCCACGCCCTTCCGCGCGGTCGCGCTCGCCCCGCAGCTTCCGCGCGCGCTCCAGGGCCTCGCGCCGGCGCTTGCGATCGGCCAGATCGCGCAGTTCGGTATCCGCGCGGGAATGGAAAGCGGCGCGGTCGCCTCGTCGTTCGAGGCCGAGTACGCGGCCGCGGCCGAGGGCGTGCTGCGCCAGACCGGCCGTGAGGCGTTCGAGGCAATCCGCATGCTCAAAGAGGCCGACCCGGCGCGCTACGCGCCAGCCAACGGCGCCGAGTACCCGCGGTCGCCGTTCGGCGAGGCCCTCAAGCAGATCGCGCAGCTCATCAAGGCCGACGTGGGACTCGAAATCGCGTTCGCCGAATCGGGCAACTGGGACCACCACGTCAACGAGGGCGCGGCCGTCGGGCAGCTCGCCAACCGGCTCGACGACCTGTCGCGTGGCATCGCCGCGCTCGCTCGCGACCTCGGCGATCGGATGGCCGACACGGTCATCCTGACGATGTCGGAGTTCGGCCGAGCCGTGGCCGAGAACGGCAACCGGGGAACCGACCACGGCCACGGCAACGCGATGATGCTCGTCGGGGGCGGGATCCAGGGCGGCCGGATCTACGGCCGGTGGCCGGGGCTCGACCGGGGACAGCGCTTCGAGGGGCGGGACCTCGCCATCACAACCGACTTCCGAACCGTCTTCGCGGAAACCGCCCGCGATCACCTCGGCCTGATTGACACGGCACGCGTGTTCCCGTCGTTCGCAGGACCCCAGGAGGTGGGGTTTTTCAAGGAATAAGGAACAAGGAATAAGGAAGAAGGCCCCCCTTCTTCCTTTTCCTTCTTCCTTTTTCCTTCTATATACTTCCCCGCGTGAAGCTCACCGACCTCCGCACACCCTGTATCATCGTCGATCACGCTCGCGTCGAACGGAACATCGATCGGATGCAGACCGCAGCCGACAGCAGGCGCATCCGCCTGCGGCCGCACGCCAAGACGCACAAGTCTCCCGACCTTGCGCGGGTCCAGACGGGGCGTGGCGCGATAGGCATCTGCTGCGCGAAGCTCGGCGAGGCCGAGGTCTTCGCCGAGGCAGGCCTCGAGGACATCCGGCTTCCCTATCCACTGCAGCCTATCAACGCGGACCGCGTGCTTCATCTTCTCGATCGCACACGTCTGTCCTTCGTCGTCGATCACCTGGAGGTGGCGCGCGGATGGTCGGAGGCCATGCAGGCGGCGGGGCGTGAAGTCGACGTCCTGGTAAAGGTCGACGTCGGGTTCCACAGGTGCGGCATCGATCCCGATCCGGAAACGGGCGCCGCCTTCGTCGAACGGGTGGCCGGGCTGCCCGGCCTGCGGTTCCGGGGCCTCTTGAGCCACGCTGGCCACGCCTACGGCGCGGGGTCCAACGGCGATGCGGCAGAGATTGCGGCGACGGAGGCCCGCCTGCTGACCACCCTTGCGTCGCGCGTACGGGAACGCGGCGTGGAGGTCGAGGAGATCAGCGTGGGCGCGACGCCCACGGCCCGTTTCAGCCTGCAACAGGACGGCATCACGGAGATGCGTCCGGGCAACTACATCTACTACGATCGGACGCAGGTCGCGCTCGGCGCGGCCACCTGGGACGACTGCGCGCTCACCGTTCTCGCCCGGGTGGTCAGCCGCCCGGCGCGGGATCGCGTCGTCCTCGACTGCGGCAGCAAGACGCTGACGACCGACCCGGCGCGCGGCTTCGGCGGCCCTGCCGGTTACGGCGTGGTCTTCAGACAGCTCGATTCACCGGTGCCCGATGAGGGGCTGTGCATCGAGAGGCTCTCGGAGGAGCACGCCGTGCTCAGGGTGGTCGGCGGCGCGTGCGCGCTCGAGCCGGGCGATCTGGTGCGCGTGCTTCCCAATCACGCATGCGTCGTGTCGAACCTCGTCGACAGCGTGTGGCTCGCGGCGGGGGACGAGATCGTCGATCGCCTGGATGTCGCCGCGCGCGGCCGGATCGCGTAGTAGAATGTCGGCGCATGTCCGGACAGCTGCCCGGTGAAGCGCTCGGCCTGATAGAGACCCGCGGCCTCGTCGGGATGATCGAAGCGGCCGACGCCATGCTCAAGGCGGCCAACGTGGTCTTCGTCGGGTGGCAGAAGGTCGACGC
>DATIEW010000319.1:0-2488 GCA_035455585.1 Vicinamibacterales bacterium
CGACCCGTGCCTGCGCGACATGGTCGTGCTCGGCCACAGCCAGGGCGGGCTGCTCACCAAGATGACGGCCATCGACTCCGGCGACACGTTCTGGCGCGGCATCACCAGCAAGCCCTTCGAGGAGGTGAAGCTCGCGCCCGACGACAAGGAGCTGCTGCGGAACGTCGCCTTCGTGAAGCCGCTGCCCTTCGTGCGGCGCGTGATCTTCCTCGCCACGCCCCACCGCGGCAGCTACCTGGCCGGGCCGCAGATCGTGCGCCGCCTCGCGCAGCGCCTGGTCCGGCTGCCGTCGGACGTGGTGCGGGTCGGCGCCGATCTCGCCACCCTGAACCCGACCGGAGCCATGGCCAGCGGCCGCATCTCGACCAGCATCGACAACATGGCGCCCGGCCATCCCTTCATCAAGGCGCTCTCCGGGATCCCCGTGACCCCGGGCGTCACCGCGCACTCGATCATCTCGATCGACGACGACGAGCCCCTGGAAAAGGCCGGCGACGGCGTCGTCAAGTACGAGAGCGCGCACGTCGGGAGCGTCGAATCCGAGCTGATCGTGAAGAGCCCGCACTCGGGCATGCAGGCCAAGGCGGAGACCGTCGAAGAGGTGCGCCGCATCTTCCTGGAGCACTCCGCGACCTCGGCCTGCCCGGTGCCGGGCCCGGGCCGCTGACGCGCGGCGCAAACCCGCCGCGGCCGAGACCTTCCTGGCGCACGATGACTGGTGCTCGCCGCCCAGGCGACGCATCGTCGGAGGGCGCTCGGGCGACCGGCGCAACCTCGAGGAGCGGCACTGGTCATGAGGACGATCCGTCGGCCGACGTTGTCGGCATGCTTCATTGGTGCGATCGCCGTCGCGTGCGCCGCGACCGGCGAGCCGGCGTTGGACCGCAGCTCGCTGCCGATCGCCGAGCCGAAGCGGCCCGTATACAAGGAGCTCGACGCGCGCAACGTGAAGCCGCCGCCGCGCTTCGAGGCGAAGGCTCCGGCCGGAGCGCCGAACGTGGTGATCATCCTGATCGACGATCTCGGCTTCGGTGCCACGCAGACGTTCGGAGGCCCGATTCCGACACCGACGCTCGAGCGCCTCGCGCAGGGCGGCCTGCGCTACAACAACTTCCACACCACGGCCCTCTGCTCGCCGACCCGCGCCGCGCTGAAATCCGGGCGCAACCACCACACCGCGAACATGGGCTTCATCACCGAGATGGCGACCGGCCTCCCGGGCAACACCGGGCAGATCCCGGACAGCGTGGCTCCGCTCGCGGAGATGCTGCGGCTCAACGGCTACAGCACCGGCGCGTTCGGGAAGTGGCACGAGACCGCCGCCTGGGAGACGAGCGTCTCCGGTCCCTTCGATCGCTGGCCCACGCGCCAGGGCTTCGACAAGTTCTATGGCTTCATCGGGGGCGAGACCAACCAGTGGGCGCCCTATCTCTACGACGGCGTCACCCAGGTGGAGCTGCCGGACGACCCGAACTACCACTTCCTGCCCGACATGACGGACGAGGCGGTGGCCTGGATCGAGTATCAGAAGGCCATCACGCCCGACAAGCCGTTCCTCGTGTACTTCGCGCCGGGCGCCACCCACGCGCCGCATCACGTGCCGAAGGAATGGATCGCGCGCTGGAAGGGGAAGTTCGATCAGGGCTGGGACGCGCTGCGCGAGGAGACGCTGGCACGACAGATCGAGGCGGGCGTGGTGCCGAAGGGAACGAAGCTGGCCCCGAAGCCCGCAGCCATCAAGGACTGGGCGACCCTCTCCGCGGACGAGAAGCGTCTCTTCACCCGTCAGGTGGAGGTGTTCGCTGCCTACCTGGAGTTCACCGACCACGAGATCGGCCGTGTGATCCAGGCGATCGGGGACGTCGACGCGTTCGAGAACACGCTCGTCTTCTACATCGCGGGCGACAACGGCGCGAGCGCCGAAGGCGGCATGAACGGGATGTTCAACGAGTACACGTACTTCAATGCCGTGCAGGAGCAGGTGGCCGACATGCTGAAGCACGTCGACCAGTGGGGCGGACCCGAGACGTATCCGCACATGGCCGCCGGCTGGGCCGTGGCGTTCGATGCGCCGTTCAGCTGGACGAAGCAGGTGGCCTCGAGCTTCGGCGGAACGCGCAACGGCCTGGTGGTGCACTGGCCCAAGGGCATCCGCGCCAAGAACGAGCTGCGCAGCCAGTTCCACCACGTGATCGACGTGGCGCCGACGATCCTCGAGGCGGCCGGGCTGCCGGAGCCGAAGCGGGTAGACGGCACGCCGCAGATCCCGATGGAAGGCGTTAGCATGGCGTACAGCTTCGCAGACGCGAAGGCAAAGGACCGTCACCTCACGCAGTACTTCGAGATCGCGGGGAACCGGGCCATCTACCACGACGGCTGGCTGGCTGGGACGATCCACAAGGCACCCTGGGAGCCCAAGCCGCGCCGCGCGCTCACGGAAGACGTCTGGGAGCTCTACGACGCGAGGTCCGACTTCAGCCTCGCGAAC
>DATIEW010000320.1:0-2229 GCA_035455585.1 Vicinamibacterales bacterium
CCTCGACGGCGCCGCTCAGATCCGCCGCGCCGACATAGCTGAAGCCCTCGCGTTCCGCGTCGCTCCGGAGCGGCGGTAGCTGGCCGTGCAGCTGCAGGGACGAGGAATGACAGGCCGACGACCGGGCCCTTTCGGCGGGCGACCGGTAGCGCCCGAGCTGCGACGCGCGTACGCCCGAGGCCGCCAGCCGGGCTGAGAGAGCGCCACCAGCAAGCGGTCGAATGTCGGATCGAGCCGCCGAAAGGCACGAGGTGAATTGAGGTCAATCGCAGCGCAGGGCTCGCGTCGCATGGCGGGCGACGCCCGCTAGGAAGCCGGCGTGTCGTTCACCGACGGCTGAAAGCTCGGCTGGCGCGGCTCCGCGTGACGACCCTTTTGCGCCATCAGGGCTTCGAGCGAGCTGTAGCGATAGGCGTAGCCATGCGTCCGCTGCAGGAGCGAGCCGTCGACCCGGATCGGATAGGACAGGAATCGCCACGCTCCCGCCGGTGTGGTCATCGCTCCCCGAGTGCCGTGCCACAGCAGCGCGAACAGAGCCCGCAACAGCAACGGGTGCACCGCCACCACGCGTTTGTCGAACAGCCGGCCGATCCCGGTCGCGTCGAGGAAATCCGGCGGAGACACGTTGAAGACCTGATACCCCGTCCGTGGCGGCGCATGCACGAACGTGGTCACCACGTCGACCAGATCATCCTCGTGCAGATACTGCCGTCCCCAGTCCGGGCGCCCGCAGATCAGGAACGGAAAGCGCCCGGCGATGGTGGACAGAAGACCGTAACGGTTCAGACCGAAACGACCGTGCGGCCCGCTGACCGAGGCCAGGCGGAGGACCACGATGTGCACCGGTGGCTGCAACCGATCATAGAGCTGCCGCAGCTCCTCCTCCACGCGCTTTTTTTGGACGCCGTAGAGATAGATCTCCTCGCGCAGCGGACTCGCTTCCGTGAACGGCCGATCGACCGAATTTGCCGGCAGGGCGCCGTAGGCGGAGACGGTCGAAAGGTGCACGACGCGACGCACCGACGGGCACCGCAGCGCAAAGTCGAACACCCTGCGTGCGCCGTCGATGTTCCAGCGTTCCTGTTGCTTCTTCTTGCTGCCGTACAGCTCACGTATCTGGTATGCGCAGTGAATCACGACGTCGATGGCTTCCACGCCGAGCCGTGAGACCCATCCGACCTCCGCGACGTCGGCCTGGACCCAGCGCACTTTGCCGTAATCGGCACATCGCGCCGGCTGGGCGCGGAGGTCGATGCCATGGATCGTCTCGATACTATCCGAGTGGGCCAATCGTTCGATCAGCATCGTGCCGATATAGCCTGCGGCACCCGTGATGAGGACATTCATGCCTTTCTTCCTGTAGTTGCGTCCTCGAGGCTCTCCCGAACCGGACTGTGCCCCAGCAAGCTCCCGAGCACAATGGCGCCGCGCTCCGCGGCCGTTCGGCGCCAGGGCGGCGGGTCGGCTCGGCGCGCCGGACGTCATGGCTGGCGGTTGATTCGGGCCTGAGGCGGCGCGAGGCGTCCTTGTGGGGGTCCGCCGCGCCGGCTAGATTGCGCCTGGCGCGCTCACCGCCCCGGAGGAGACGTCATGCGATCCAGCGGCAGAGCCCGCTCGGTCGCCGCTTGGACCCTGCTCGGCGCCCAGGATCGAGCCGGACGACGACGTGCTCGCGGTTTCGACCCGGCTCAGCCGGTTCACCTGGCTGTGGCCCGCGGCGGCGTGCCGGCGCTGTCGCTGCCGTGCGGCTTCGACGCGCACGGCCTGCCGCTCGCCGTGCAGCTGGCCGGCCCACGCTGGAGCGAGCCTCTGCTCCTGCGCGCCGGCCATACCTATCAGGCGGTCGCCGACTGGCACCTGCGCCGGCCGGACCTGAGCGACCGCACCGCCTTATGGGAGCGACACGACGAGGGACGGCAATGACCGAGCGCCCATCCGGGCTGGCCGAGGAGACGAAGCGGCTGCTCCAGCTCACCACGACCGCGACCTTGACCACCCAGCTGTTCAAGCGCGGCTTTCGCAACACCTTCGTCCAGGGCGCGCGCCGCCTCACGCCGGTGCCGGGCGTGATGGTCGGCGAGGCGTTCACCTTACGCATGATCCCCGCGCGCGAGGATCTGGACCATCCGGACATGTTCAGGGATCGCAGCCACCCGCAGCGGCGCGCGATCGAGGAATGCCCGCCCGGCGCGGTGCTGGCGATCGACTGCCGCAAGGATGTCCGCGGCG
>DATIEW010000321.1:0-5266 GCA_035455585.1 Vicinamibacterales bacterium
CTTTCCGCGTCGATCTACACGCAGGACATCGATCGAGCGTTCCGGGCCATGCGCGACCTCTACACGGGCATCTTCTACGTGAACGCGCCGACAATCGGGGCCGAGGTGCACCTTCCGTTCGGCGGCACGAAAAACACCGGCAACGGGCATCGCGAGGCTGGCACGGCCGCGCTGGATGTCTTCTCCGAATGGAAATCCGTGTACATCGACTTCAGCGGCCGGCTGCAACGCGCGCAGATCGACATGGAGGATGTCTAGCCGTGCTTGCACAGCACAATGCGTACGAATATGTCAGATTCTGTGCAAGCACGGCTGAGGCGCGCACGGCGCGCCTGCGAGCCGGGGTGTGGGGCGGAGCCCCACGCTAGAGAGTAAGCCGTGCCAACGCCCAATCTCCAACTTCCAACTCCCAAGGCACTTGCCATCCGCATCCTCCAGGAACATGGGAGTTGGGGATTGGAAGTTGGGAGTTGACGCGGTCGCTTTTTCGGCACCCTGGACACCACACGGGCCACCATTGTTGCGTTACCTGACGATCGGGGCAGGCATCGTCGTGTGCTACGCGCTGGGCAGCTGGCTGCTCGCCGGCCAGCCGGTCTGGCGTTCCATCCTGGGCCATCTCCTGCTCGTCGCATCCGCGGCAATCCTCCCGACCGTCGTCTGGCGGCGCCACCGCGAGTGGGCGGGCTGCCAACGGCTCTTCTGGTTCACGCTCGCCCTCGGGATGGTGTTCTGGATCCTGGGCCATGCCGGCTGGGCGATCGACGATCTCGTCTTCGGCCAGCCCTCCTGGCTGCGCTGGCACACCGTCTTCAGCCTGTGCGCCGGCATTGCTCCGCTCGTGGCGCTGCTGGCCAAGCCCCACCTGGGAGTACGGTCCGCCGCGGCGCCGGCCGCCGCTCTCGACATCGCGGCCTACGGTCTCCTCGTGGTGTTCATCTACGTGGACTTCGTGCTCGCGGAGAGCCTGATCCCGGACTTCTATGCCGATGCCCAGACGAGGCTCCTCACGCTCGTTCAGATCAACCGGTTTGCGCTCCTGCTCGGTCTGCTGACAGCGTTCTGGTTCGCCACCAGCTCCGTCTGGCGGTCCACGTACGGCCGTCTCGTGGCCGGAGTCGGCGTCGGCTTCGTCCTGCGCATTGGAACCAGCCTCGCGATCGCGCGCGGAGAGTACCAGCCAGGCACGATTCACGATCTCGCCTGGATCGTCCCCTGGCTGTTCTACGCCTGGGCGGCGTTCGAGGCTCCCTCCTCCGGACCGCATGACCCTCTTGCCGAAACGCCGGAGTCCTGGCCAGTGGTGGTCTCGGTGGTGCCCGTTCTGCTGATACCGGCCCTCGGGTACGGCGGCCTCTACCTCGATGCAGGCGGCACGGCCGCCGATTCATTCCGCATCCTGCTGACCGGGGTCACGACGGTGTGCGGCGTGGTGCTGCTCACGGTGCGGCTGGCGACGCAGGGCGGCGAGCTGCAGCGGGCGGACGCGCGCCTGAAGCTGCTCGCCGCCGCGACGGAGCAGACCGGCGACCTCATCCTCATCACGCGGGCGGACGGTACGTTCGAGCACGCCAATCTGGCGTTTCTCCGTGCTCTCGGCTATTCGCGGCGCGAGCTGGCGCTCTTGCGCTTCAGGGAGCTGCTCGACGGCCCGTCGCAGCGCCTGGGCGCGCAGATCCCCGCCGACGTCCGGCGGCACGGCATCTGGCGCGGCACGCTGAACCGCCGCCGCAAGGACGGGTCGACGTTTCCTGCGTCCTGCACGGTCGCCGCGCTCAAGGACGCATCGGGCGGCATCACACACTTCGTCGGCGTCGAACGCGACATGAGCGAGGAGCTGCGCCTGCGCGATCAGCTCGTCCAGAGCGAACGTCTCTCGGCGATCGGGGAGCTCGTGGCGGGCGTGGCGCACGAGATCAACAACCCGCTCCAGACCATCGTCGGGACCGTCGAGCTGATGCTCGACGAGGCGCCGGACGTGGTCAACCGCAGGGATCTCGAACTCGTGCGGCGCGAAGGGACGCGCGCGGGACAGATCGTCAGGAACCTCCTGTCGTTCATCCGCCGCGGGGCTCCGGACCGCATCCGCGTCGACCTGACGCACATCGTCAAGACGACGGTCGATCTGCGCGAGTACCATCTGCGGCAGAGCAACATCGGCGTCGATCTGCGCTGCGCTCCGGAGCCGCTCCCGGTGCTCGTCAACCGGGACGAGATCCAGCAGGTCGTGCTGAACCTGCTGCTCAACGCCGAGCAGGCCATTGCATCGCATTCGGGCAGCGGCACGATAACCGTGGTGACCGGCGGCAACGGCGTGCACCAGCGCGTGGACGTCATGGATACGGGACCAGGCGTCAGCGCCGAGCTCCGCGGCCGCATCTTCGAGCCGTTCTTCACGACCAAACACGTGGGCTCGGGGACAGGGCTGGGCCTGTCGATCTCCCACGGGATTGCCGGGGCGCATGGCGGTGCGCTCGAGCTCGTCCCGACCGATGCCGGTGCGCACTTCCGCCTGACGCTGCCCGCCCATATCGAGCGCCGCGCGCTGCCGCCGGACCTCGACCCGGTCGGCGTCCGCCGCGCGCTGATCGTCGATGACGAGGCGGCGATTCGGCGCGTGATGTCGCGGCTGCTCGTGAGGCGGGGATTCGAGGTGCTCGAGGCGGCCACCGGCGAAGCGGCGCTCGCCATGGGTGCGAGCGAGCCGCTGAGCCTCGTCATCTGCGACGTCAGAATGCCGGGGATTGACGGGCTCGAGTTCTACCGCCGCCTGGCGGCACGCCATCCTCTGCTCGGCCGGCGCTTCATCTTCATTACAGGCGATGCGACCTCGGTCGAGGGCGGAGAACCTCAGCGGGACAACCTGCCGGTGCTGCCCAAGCCGTTCACCGCCGCGGATCTGGACGCGATCCTCGCCCGCATGGGGGTGGAACCCGCGACGGGGCCGCACGGCGCGCAGCCTCCTCAGCTATGATTGCAAGGTTATGCAGGTCGCCGACGTCGTCATCGTGGGGGCGGCCCGAACGCCGATTGGCCGCTACGGCGGTGCGTTCAGGGACGTGCACCCGGCCGAGCTCGGGGCGGCCGCCGCGGCGGCGGCGCTCGAACGCGCCGGGGTCCGCGCCCAGGCGGTCGACGAGGTGGTGTTCGGCCATGGCCGGCAGGCCGGTTCGGGGCCCAACCCGGCGCGCCAGGTCGTGAGGCGTGCCGGCCTGCCCGATACCGTGCCGGCGCAGACGATCAACAAGGCCTGCGCCTCGGGCATGCAGGCGGTCGCCAGCGGGGCGCAATCGATCATGCTCGGCGAAGCCAGCCTCGTGGTGGCCGGGGGCATCGAATCCATGAGCCGGATGCCGTATCTGATCGATGCGGAGGACGCCAGATGGGGCCACCGCATGGGACACTTCACCCTCGTCGACGCGATGTACCGCGACGGGTTCACCTGTTCGCTGTGCGGGATGATCATGGGGGAGACGGCGGAGGTGCTCGCGCGCCAGTACGGGATCTCGCGCCACGAGTCTGACGCGTACGCCGTCGAGACCCAGCGGCGCGCTGGAGCGGCGATCCACGCCGGCCGCTTCAAGGCGGAGATCGTGCCCGTGAAAGTCAAGAACACGAAAGGGCAGGCGAGCCTGATCGACGCCGATGAGCACCCGCGTCCGGACACCACGATCGAAGGCCTGCGGAAGCTCCCGCCAGTCTTCGGCGCGGTCGAGGGACACCCGGGCATCATTACCGCCGGCACCTCGTCGGGCATCACCGACGGCGGCGCCGCCCTCGTCCTGATGAGTGCGTCGAGAGCGGCCGAGGAGAAGGTCAGACCGCTTGCGCGCGTGGTCGGCTGGGCATCGGCTGCGGTCGATCCTCGTCTGATGGGGATCGGTCCCGTCCCGGCCATGCGCAAGCTCTTTGCACGCACCGGCCTCTCGCTCGCCGAATTCGATCTCGTCGAGCTGAACGAAGCGTTTGCGCCGCAGGTGCTGGCGGTCCTGCGCGAAGAGCCCATCCCCATGGAGAAGCTGAACGTCAACGGCGGCGCCATCGCGCTCGGACATCCCATCGGGTGCAGCGGCGCCCGCATTCTCGTGACGCTGCTGTACGAGATGGAGCGGCGCGGTGCGCGGCGAGGCCTGGCGACGCTCTGCGTCAGCGGCGGGCTGGGCATGGCGATGGCCATAGAACGAAATGGCCGGTGATCGCGGCTCGCGGTTCGCAGTTCGCGATTCGACCGGTATCAGCGGCCGGCGGCTCGCGATGCGCGAATCGCGAACCGCGAACAGCGGATTTGATCGACGATGCGTATAGCAGTCATCCCCGGCGACGGCATCGGCAAGGACGTCACGGCGGAAGCCGTGAAGGTGCTCCGCGCCGTCGGCGAGCGGTTCGGGCGTCGATTCGATCTCGAGCACCTGCCGTGGGGCGCAGACTACTTTCTCCAGACCGGGATCAGCGTGCCGCCCAACGGCTATGCGATGCTGCGCGACGACTTCGATGCGGTTTTCATCGGCGCGCTCGGGGATCCCCGCATCCCCGACATGCGGCACGCGCGCGACATCCTGCTCGGCACGCGCTTCGAGCTGGACCTCTACGTCAATTACCGGCCGGTACGGCTGCTGGACGAGCGCCTGTGCCCACTGAAGAACCGCGGCCCGAAGGACGTCAATTTCGTTGTCTTTCGCGAGAACACCGAAGGGCTCTACGTCGGCATCGGCGGACGATTCAAGCCGGGAACGGAGGACGAGATCGCCGTTCAGGAAGAGGTCAACACCTGGAAAGGCGTGCACCGCATCGTCCGCCACGCCTTCGAGTATGCCGTGGCGCACGGTCTGACGAAGGTCTGCATGGCCGACAAGAGCAACGCGATGACGCAGGGGCACGCCCTGTGGCAGCGCGTCTTCCAGGAGCTGCGGGGGCAATACCCGGGGGTCGATGCGAGCCACTACTACATCGACGCCCTCGCGATGTACATGGTCAAGGACCCGGGGCAGTTCCAGGTAATCGTGACCAACAACATGTTCGGAGACATCATCACGGATCTGGGCGCGCAGCTGCAGGGCGGGCTCGGGATGGCGGCGTCGGGCAACCTGCATCCCGGCCGCACGTCGATGTTCGAACCGGTGCACGGCTCGGCGCCGAAATACGCCGGACGCAACGTCGCCAATCCGATCGGCGCGATCCTGTCGGCCGCGCTGATGTTGAACCACCTCGGGCTGCGCCAGGAGGCGGCGGCCGTCGAGAACGCCGTGCAGCACGCCGTGGCGACGAT
>DATIEW010000322.1:0-5438 GCA_035455585.1 Vicinamibacterales bacterium
GCGCCCCGGCCGCCTCTCCTGCACCAATCACGGCGAGCGCCGTTCCGACAGGTACCTGCGTGCCGGGCTCGACAAGAATCCGCTCGAGCACGCCGTTCTCGAAGACCTCGATCTCGATGGCGCCCTTCTGCGTGTCGACGACCGCAATGATGTCCCCCCTCCGCAGCGCATCACCCGGACGCTTGAGCCATTCGACGAGCGTGCCCGCCTCCATGTCGGCGCCGAGCTGGGGCATGCGGAACTCGGACATGTCACCGCCGCCCCGTCATCGCCCGAACGGACGCAGCGATTCCATCGGGCTGGGGCAGGGCCGCTTCCTCCAGGTGCCGTGGATAGGGAATCGGCACCTCGGCGCTGCAGACGCGCGCCACCGGCGCGTCGAGATCGTAGAACGCCTCCTCCATGATCCGGGCGCTGATCTCGGCCGCAAGGCTGCCTGTCCGCCATCCTTCGTCCACGATGACCGCACGGCGTGTCCGCCGGACGGAATCCAGGATCGCCGGCGTGTCCAGCGGACGCAGCGACCGCAGATCGATCACCTCGACCTCGATGCCCTCGGTGCTCAGGGTCGCGGCGGCGCTCAGCGCCTTTCCCAGCGTCCCCCCGTACGCAATCACCGTCACGTCGCGCCCGGGGCGGCGCACGGCTGCCGAGTCGATGTCGACCGGCCCGGCATCCCCGGCGAGCGTCCCCTCGATGTTGTAGAGCATCTGGTGCTCGAAAATGATCACCGGATCCGGGTCCTCGAGCGCCGGCCAGAGCATCCCGCGCGCGTCCTCGATTGTCGCCGGCGCCAGGATGCGAAGGCCGGGAATATGCGCGTACCAGCCTTCGAGGCTGTGTGCGTGCTGCGCGGCGAGCTGACGGCCGGCACCGGTGACCATACGGATGACGAGCGGCACGTTGAACTGTCCGCCCGACATGTGGCGGATCGTCGCCGCGTTGTTGACGATCTGATCGAGGGCGAGCAGGCTGAAGTTGACGGTCATCACCTCGACGATGGGGCGCATCCCGCCGAGCGCCGCGCCGATCCCGGCCCCTACGAACGCGGATTCCGACAGTGGCGTATCGCGGATCCGCTCCGGGCCGAATTCGGCGAGGAGCCCCTTGCTGACCGCGTAGGCTCCGCCATAGGCACCCACGTCCTCCCCCATCAGGAACACACGGGGGTCTCGGCGGAGCGCTTCCGCGATCGCCTCCCGCACGGCATCGCGATACGTCAGCCGCCGTTCGCTTGATTCCGTCATCGTTGGAGCCTCTCGAACGCCTCTTTGCGAGCCCGGTTCTGCCGATGCAATTGTTCTGCTAGTGACGTCTGGCGCGACGGGTCGTGTCAGGAATCCGAACACCCAGGGCTCTCGTGGCATGCTTCCACGATTGAGGAGGCACCGTCTCTCAGCATTCGCGACCAGGTCGATCTGATGGGCAAGGGACGCCGGATTCCCGCAAGGTCTGTCGGTTCAGGTCGCCGGGAATCCGCCATGGCGATCCGCTTGCCGGCAGAGATGCGAACGTCCGCGGACCAATCCTGCCTTCTCTCGCACGCGCCGGCGGGCAGGGCCTCACATCTCGTGCAATTACCCGCGCAGATCGCGCTATCGTCTCGTCACGAAGCTGCCGCCGATTCCAGCCTGACGCTGACGCGTCCTCTCGAATCGGCCCGGCTCGGACCCTGCTCTGGCACGCAGATTGACTTCGGGATTCCCCGGAGGTTTTCATGCAAGTCCAGCAACTGATGACCCCGGCGCCCCTCAGCTGCAGTCCGGACACCGACCTCTCCACGGCGGTCGAGCTCATGTGGAAGGGAGACTTCGGCGTGCTGCCGGTCACCGATGACGGCGGCCGCGTGCTCGGCATCCTGACCGATCGCGACATCTGCATCGCGCTCGGCACCAGGGACCAGGCGGCGTCGCGCCTGAAGGCATCGGACGTCATGTCAGGAGCGGTGCAGACCTGCCGACCCGACGAAGAAGCCCAGTCGGCCCTGCTGGCGATGCGCGACATGCGCGTTCGCAGGCTTCCGGTGGTCGATGCCGAAGGGCGGCTCTGCGGTCTGTTCTCGATCAATGATGCCGTGCTCGATGCCGACGGCGGTCTGGCTGCCGCCGACGTTGTCGAAACGCTGCGCGCGATCTGCGAGCACCGCAAGCCGAGCGGGACACCTCTCGTCGTGGCTGCGTGAGCGAACTCTCCGCCCCCGAACGGCGGGGACTCCGCATGCAGCTGAATGCCGCGGTCGGCGTGCATCGTTAGCAGGTGACGCGACGATCGGAGGGCCTCATGACGTTCACGCTCGAAACGGCGGCGTTCGACGCAGACGGGCTCATTCCAGTGCAGTTCACCTGCGACGGCCGGGATCTGTCGCCGCCGCTCGAGTGGAGCGATGCGCCGGCGGGAACCGGGAGCTACGCGCTCATCGTGGACGACCCCGACGCCCCGCGTGGAACCTGGGTGCACTGGCTGATCTACAACATCCCCGCCACGGTACAGCGCCTCGAATCGGCAGTGCCTGCTCAGCGGGAACTCCCGTCGGGGGCCCGTCAGGGTCGAAACGACTTCCGGAAGATCGGATACGGCGGGCCTTGTCCGCCGCCCGGTCCGTCGCACCGGTATTTCTTCAGACTCTTTGCACTCGACCGTATGCTCGACCTCGCGGCCGGCGCCAGCAGGCCGGAGCTGGAGAAGGCGATGAGCGGCCGTGTCCTCGGTCAGGCCGAGTTCATGGGACGGTACGGCAGGTAGCGAGATGCAGGACTCGTCAATCCGTCCCGCCGTCCTGGTCTGGGGCGGGTCGAGCGCAGGCAGCCGCGAGCATCCTCGCCACCGCGCCGGCGACCGCGCCGATTCGGATTGGACGAGAGAGCACCCGCCACCCCGGCGCGGGTGGGTCTGGCGCCCTGGCGTCGGCGGCGCCCAGGAGCAGGACGCCTCCTGAAGACATCAACGTCGCGAGCTCGCGCACGACACCGCCGGCGTCGGCCAGCCCGTGCAGGTCGAGGACGAAGGCCCGGGGGAGCCCGCCGCGCAGCAGCTCCTGCCGGGCGCTCTCCCATGAGTCGGTTGCAAACACCTCGAACCCGGACTCGATGAGCTGCGCGCGCAGCAGCGCGCGGGAAGGCCAGTCGGCGCTGAGCAGCAGGACGTCGTTCGACACTAGGTTGCCGGCGCTGGTGCAACGGATCCGCTCAGCGCCGCTGTCACATCGTCGTCCGGCACGGTGGAAAACTCCTCGTAGAAGCCTGAGATGGCCAGGAGCGGCACCGGCGCGAGCAGACAGACGACCTCGTCCACCTCGCGGCGAATCGCGATGAGCGAGTCCGGCGCCGCCACCGGGACGGCCACGATCAGCTCGCGCGGATTCTGCCGCCGCACCGCGCGAACGGCCGCGAGCATCGAGGCGCCGGTGGCGATCCCATCGTCGACGACGATGACGAGGCGGCCCGACAGATCCACCGGGGAGCGCGCCGGCGTATAGAGGTGGCGCCTCCGCCGGATGAGGTCGATCTGTCGTCTCGCCTCCGCTTGAATGTAATCGCGGGGCGCCTGTTCGCGGCCGAAGTCGGTCAGCGTGATCGTCCCGGCCTCGTCCACCGCGCCGACGGCGTACTCCGGGTTGTAAGGCGCACCGATTTTCCGCACCAGGATCACGTCGAGCTCTCCACCGAGCGCATCGGCAACGATGCGCGCCATGGGCACGCCGCCGCGTGGGACGCCGAGCACCACGGGATTGCCGCCCCGGTGACGAATCAGACGCTGCGCAAGTTGGTGGGCGGCATCCGCCCGGTTCTTGAAAGCCATGCCTGATGTTCCTGCAAGACGCGGGGCTTCCCGATCCGCCGCAACGCTCGCGGGTTCTGGTGAGGGTAGCCGCCGGCGCTGCCGGAATCCCGGCACCTGGTCCACAGCCAGCTTGAGATATCCTGCGAAGTCCGGTGAGAAGGAAGGACGCCGCGTCGGCCCTTTGAGGGGCTCATGGCTGTAGTCGCATATTTCTCGATGGAGGTCGGTCTCGATCCCCGGATGCCCACGTATGCGGGAGGGCTGGGCGTGCTGGCCGGCGACACGTTGCGCGCCGCGGCTGATTCGGGCGTCGACATGGTCGGCGTGACCCTGCTGCACCGGCGGGGTTACTTCCGGCAGAAGCTCGACGCCGGCGGCAGGCAGACCGAGGAGCCGGTCGACTGGAGGGTCGAGGATTTTCTCGCCGAGCTGCCGAAACGCGTGGCGGTTACGCTGGAAGGCCGGACGGTTCGCGTTCGAGCCTGGAAATACGAGCTCGAGGGAGCATCCGGGGTGCTGCCCGTCTACTTCCTGGACGCGGATCTGGCGGAGAACTCCGATGCCGATCGCACGCTCACCCACTATCTGTACGGCGGGGATGCCCGCTACCGGCTCTGCCAGGAGGTCATCCTTGGCATCGGCGGCGTGAGGATGCTGCGTACGCTCGGGTACTCAGGAATCAGCCGGTTCCACATGAACGAGGGACACTCCAGCCTCCTCGTGCTGGAACTGCTCGAGGAACAGGCGCGCGCGGCGGGGCGGCAGGCCATATCTCGAGAGGACGTTCTCGCCGTACGAAAATGCTGCGTCTTCACGACGCACACACCCGTTCCCTCCGGCCACGATCGGTTTCCAATCGAGACGGCACGCGCCGTTCTGGGCGACGGCCCGCTCTTCACGTTCGAGAAACAGTGCCTCGTGGAAGGCCTGCTGAATCTCACGTTCCTGGCGCTCAACTTCAGCGGCTATGTCAACGGCGTGGCCATGAAGCACGGCGAGGTGTCGCGCGAGATGTTCGGCGGCTACGCGATCGACGCCATCACCAACGGCGTGCACCCGCCGACGTGGACGGCCGACGAGTTCCAGGCGCTGTTCGACCGGCTCATCCCAGGATGGCGCCGCGATCCGTTCAGCCTGCGATACGCGCTGAGCATCCCGCGGGCAGACGTCTGGAACGCCCACACCGGAGCGAAGCGGAGGCTCATTGCCCGCGTCCTGCGCGACGGCGGGACCGAGCTGAATCCCGACGTCTTCACGATCGGGTTCGCGCGCCGGGCCGCGACCTACAAGCGGGCCGACCTGCTCATGCACGATCTCGAGCGCCTCAGACGCATCGCCGCCACGGGCCCGCTGCAGGTCGTCTACGCCGGCAAGGCCCATCCTCGAGACGAAGGCGGCAAGGCGATGATCGAGTCCATCTTCCGCGCGAGGAACCTCCTGGGCTCCAGGGTGCCGGTCGTCTATCTCCAGAACCACGACATGGAGCTGAGCCGGCTGCTGACGTCGGGCGTCGACCTGTGGCTGAACACGCCGCAGCCGCCGCTCGAGGCGTCGGGCACGAGCGGCATGAAGGCTGCGCTGAACGGGGTCCCCAGCCTCAGCGTGCTGGACGGCTGGTGGGTGGAGGGGCACCTCGAGCACGTAACCGGCTGGGCTAT
>DATIEW010000323.1:0-3419 GCA_035455585.1 Vicinamibacterales bacterium
TCTCCGTCTGCTGCCGCGCCAGCCGGCTCTGCGCCAGCGACGCGTCGGCCGCGCTCGTGCCGAGCGGATAGCTGAAGACGACCCCGACGGTCCAGTTCCTGAAGTCATTGCCGAACACGTCTCCCAGAACGTCGCCGAAGCCGCGCTGCAACGTGCCGAGGACGGGCGGCGGCCCGCCCTCGAGCGGGACCGCACCGTAGAGGAACTGGGTTCCGCCGACGCCGCGCATGCCATAACGCGCCTGCAGGTCGAGCGACGGCAGCTTCTGGTTGCTGGCGACCCTGATGTTGAGGTTGACGTTTTCCATCTGCTTCCGGAGCTGACCGAGATCCGTCCGGTTGGCCAGCGCGTTCTTGATGGCGGCGTCCACGTCCAGGGGCTGTGCCGTCACCGCCGGCTGTTCGGCTGGCACCAGCCGCGTCGACCAGAAGTCCGGCTGCGAGGGGTTCATGATGAGCGTGCGCAGCTGATCTTCCGCCCCCTCGATCTCTCCCTGCCGCAGGATCACCATCTCCTCGTTCCGCGCGACCTCCGCTTCGGCGGCAACGATGTCGATGGGCGCCATCGCGCCGACCTCGACGCGCCGCTGGTTGTTCTTGAGCGACTGCTCGGCGAGCTCGAGCGACTGCTGCGCCACGTCGAGGCTGGCAATCGCGGCCACGAGCTGGAGGTACGCGTTCCTGACGTTCCGCGACGTCTGCGTGATGCGCTGCATGAGCTGCAGGTCCGTGACGTCC
Source organism: Vicinamibacterales bacterium (assembly GCA_035455585.1). Lineage (GTDB taxonomy): Bacteria > Acidobacteriota > Vicinamibacteria > Vicinamibacterales > 2-12-FULL-66-21 > DATIEW01. Next base: position 738 of record DATIEW010000323.1, read on the forward strand.
AGCTGGATCCGGCTCTGCATCACCGATTGGCGGAAGTTGTCGATGCTGAAGTTGCGCAGCAGCGGCTGATTGTAGATGGCGCTGACGTCCGACAGCAGCTGCGGCGAGAACGGCGTCCGCGGCGCGTCCGACGTCGAGCGCGATCCGTTCAGCGAGAACGAATAGCTGGCGCCCCAGGGAAGTTGCTGCCGGATGCCGCCGCTGGCGGCAAAGTTCTGGCTCGTCGTCACGGCGACCCCCTGCGACAGGAAGTCGGTCGGAGGCGTCGTGTTCGACGTGCGGGCCGTGTTGCCGAACAGCTCCGGCGTGTAGGCGCTGAGGGCTCGCGACACGGTGAGCGCCTGGATGCGCGGGTCCAGCCGGCTGACGTGCAGGCCCAGGTTGTTCTCCAGCGCCATGCGCACCGCCTCGTCCTGGGTGATGCGTTGCTCCGGCCCGGTCGGCTGGCTCGTGGGCGATTGCGCCGCCCGCGGGGCCGGCTCCTGTTCGGAAGCGGACACCCCGCGGCCGGATGTGAACAGGATCGCGGTCAGCGCCACGGCCGTGGCGCGCGTCACCCAGGCCGGTATTCGTTGCTCGAAAGGCATTGCTCGTATCTCCAGATTGCCGAGAAAAGGGAACCGACAGTGTACGTGTAGCAAGATCCGCTCACGATCCCGCGGACCTGAACATAGACGGACCCGGACCGGGGACTGTTTCCCGAAGGTATACTTGCCCCCTTGACGCCGCGCCCCGGCGTTGTTTCAAGGATAAGACGTCCATGCGCCGATTCGGTATGGTCCTCGCAGCGGCACTTCTGACCGCGCCTTCCGCCCGCACCGAGCAGGCCGCCAAACCGGGCCCCGCAGCCCCGGCCGTCAGGTTCGAGCTGACGGTCGACAGCATCATGCGCGGCCCGGACCTCGTGGGCTGGCCGCCAGGCGGCCTCCGCTGGTCGGCCGATTCGCGACAGCTCTTCTTCGAGTGGCGCAAGCCGGGCGAAGATCGCGCCTCCACCTACGTCGTCGATCGAGAAGGCGGCTCGCCGCGGAAGCTCTCAGACGACGAGAGGAAGAACGCTCCGCCAGCCGGCGGCGGGCGCTGGGACGAAGCCCGCCGCCGCGTCGTGTTTGTAGACGGCGGAGACGTCGTTCTGGTTGACGGCGTTACCGGCGAGCGCCGGCAAATCACCCGGACGACCGGCAGCGAGTCCAACCCGCGGTGGGCCAGGAACGACACCCACGTCACCTTCCTCCGGGAAGGCAACCTGTTCATCGTCCCCGTCGGCCAGGACACGCCGTCGATCATCACCCAGCTCACGAACGTCGGCCCGCGCCGCCCCGAGCCGCGTCTGACCGACAGCCAGCGCTTCATCAAGGAAGAAGAAGCGAAGCTCATCGAGTACATCCGCAAGCAGGCCGAAGAGCGGAAGAAGCGTGAGGAGGAGCAGAAGAAGGAGGAGCTGCCGAAGTTCGAGCTGCAGGACAGGCAGAGCGCCGTTGACCTCATGCTCTCGCCCGACGAAACCCACGTCTTCATCGTGGTCGCCGAGCGGCCCGCGGGCGCGAAGACCACGATCGTGCCCAACTATGTGACGCAGACCGGCTACACGGAGGACATCCAGGCCCGCAGCAACGTCGGGGACGTCCAGGAGCGTCGGCTGCTGGCGTCGCTGAACCTGAAGACCGGGAAATCGGTCTGGGCCGATGCCAGCTTCGCGGCGCCGGTTGCCGAGGAAAAGAACGAGCAAGAAAAGCCGGATGCGCCGGAGGGGCCCGAGAGCCGGCCGGCCCGGAAGGCCGGACGCGAGATCCGCTGGAGCATGCCGGTCGTTTCCGGCGATGGAAAGATCGTCGTGGCGACCGCACGGGCGACGGACAACAAGGATCGATGGCACGTCACGCTCGACCCCGCGAGCGGCAAAACGGCCGTCATCGATCACCTCCACGACGACGCGTGGATTCGCGAAGCGGGAGGCTTCGGGGGGGGCTCGCTGGAGTTCCTGCCGGACGATCGCCGGATCTGGTTCCTCTCCGAGCGCGACGGGTGGATGCATCTCTACACGCTGGACGTGTCGGCCGGCGGAGCGGAGGCGAGCCAGCTCACGTCCGGGAAGTGGGAAGTGAGCTCCGCCGACCTGTCGCGGGACGGGAGGGCCTTCTTCATCACGACGAACGAGGAGCATCCCGGCGAACGGCACCTCTATAGGGTGCCGGCGGACGGCGGAGCCCGCACGAAGGTCACGACGATGACCGGTTCCAACGAGACGGAGGTGTCCCCGGACGAAGAGATGCTGGGAGTGATTCACTCGTACAGCACGAGGCCGCCCGAGGTGTACCTGATGCCGAACAGGCCCGGGGCGGCGGCCACGCAGATCACGACGACGCCCGCCGACGGGTGGCGCTCCTTCAAATGGATCGATCCGAAGGTGATCACCTTCAAGGCGCGGGACGGCGTCGAGGTCTACGCGCGGCTCTTCACGCCGGAGATGATCGGCGCGCGGCGCGATTCGTCGCGCCCGGGCGTGGTCTTCGTGCACGGCGCCGGGTACCTGCAGAACGCGCACAAGTACTGGTCGAGCTATTTCCGTGAGTACATGTTCCACAACCTGCTCGCCTCACGCGGGTACGTCGTGCTCGACGTCGACTATCGCGCCAGCTCCGGATACGGCCGCGACTGGCGCACGTCGATCTATCGCCACAT
>DATIEW010000324.1:0-6617 GCA_035455585.1 Vicinamibacterales bacterium
CTACGTCGCACTGCGGCGCCGGCTGATCGAGAACGGCATCTTCCCGGTCTGCCGCCGGTGCTGCAAGGTCGAGCTGTCGCCGGAGCCCGTGCCCCAACCCGTTTCTGCAGGCGCGCCGGCGCGCCGCGCGATTCCGCTGACCGTTGTCCGCTGATCCCACGACCATGCTCGGCCGGCACACGCTCCTCGTCAACCCGCCGCTCATCAATGGGATCGCGTTCACGCGCCAGGGCCGCTGCCAGGAGCGCGAAGAGGTTCTCGGCACCACCAAGCCGCCGTACACGCTCGCGCTGCTGGGCGCGATGCTGCGCGAGGCCGGCCACGACGTCCGGCTGGTGGACGCCACGGCTGAGCGGCTGTCGACCGACGAGATCGCCGCACGGCTGGACCGCGAGGGCTTCGTTCCGTCCCTCATTCTCTTTCCGAGCACGACTCCAACGCTCGATGCCGATGCGACCGAACTGGCGCTGCTGAAGCGGCGCTTCGGCGCCCCCACGTTCTGCTTCGGACCGCACGCCTCGACGACGCCGGCCGAGTCGATGGCGCGCGCCGCCGAGGTGGACGGCATGTTCGTCGGCGAACCCGAGGACGCGGTGATGCAGCTCGCCCGGCTCGACTCGCTCGACCGGCTCGGAGAGGTTCCGAGCCTGACGTGGCGCTCCGGTGCCAGCGGCAGCGCCGCCGTCCCGCACCGGGCTCATGGCGTCTTCGACGGCTTCATGCAGACGCCGTATCCCGCGTGGGACCTGCTGAAGCTGAAGAGCTACTCGCTGCCGCTCGTCGACAAGACCTACCTGATCGTCGAGACGAGCCGCGGCTGCCCCTACACGTGCGACTTCTGCGTCGCGCCGGTGCATCAGGGCCACAAGTTCCGCGAGCGCAGCGCGAAAGCGCTCGTCGACGAGATCGAGCGGGGCTACCGGCAGCTTGGCGTCGAATTCTTCTACCTGTGGGGCGACACGGTCACGCTGAACGTGAAGTCGTTCGCGGCGTTCTGCGACGAGCTGATCGAGCGGAACCTGCCGATCCAGTGGCTCGGCAACGCGCGCGCGGACAACCTGACTGATCCGGCGTTCGTGCACCGCCTGAGGCGCGCGGGCTGCTGGATGCTCGCCCTCGGCATCGAATCCGAATCGGACGAGCTGCGCAAGGACATGGTGAAGCGCCTCGAGCGGCAGAAGATCCGGGCCGCGTTCAGCAACATGCGCGACGCCGGCATCCGCTCCTTCGCGTTCTTCATCTTCGGCTACCCGGGCGACACGCCGAAGACCATGGCGCTGACGACGGATTACGCGATCGAGCTCGACCCGGACTTCGCGAACTTCTATCCCGCCGTCCCGTACCCGGGTACGGCGCTGTACGACAAGTGCGTCCGTGAAGGGTACCTCAGGCCGGAGGCTGCGGACTGGTCGAAGATGGAGTACTCGTACTACCAGCTGCGCGGCCATGGCCTGGACGAGCGGCTCGTGATGGATGCGATCAACCGGGCAAAGAGGCGGTTCCTCCTGCGGCCCGGCTACATCGCGCGCCATCTCGGGGACTTCACGCGGCTGGCGCTGACGAAGCAGGCGATCGTCTGGCAGGTCCTCTCACGCACGCTCTTCGGCTCGCCCGTCGTCGACGCACGGGCGGCTCCAGCCCGGCTCCAGCCCCAGCACGACGCACAGCCTGTGGTTGCACGACCGGACGGCCGCTAGCGGACTGCTGAAGAACGCGCAGCCCTGAAGGAAGAAGGGAACGGCGGAGCCCCACCCTAGCTCGATTCGCGGTTGGCTGCGGCGACGGGCGTCGAGTCTCGAGGCGCGTCTTCCGCCAGACGCACGTAGGATTGCGTGAGCGGGGGCCGTGCCCGCGTGAACGCCCGGAGATCCCGAAGCTGCCGGAAGTAGCCGAGCGCCTCCCGCAGGTTCATCTTGCTCTGGCCTGCCGTGCGGCCTTCGAAGACGTACGGGACCTCCACGACAGAGGCCGGACGCCCCCGCACGAGGAGCTCGAGGCAGATCTTGAAGCCGCCTGCAGAGATGCTGACGCCGCGTGCGAGGTCGCGCCGGATGAGAAAGAAGCCGGAGGTCGCATCGCGGACCGGCGTCAGCGGCCGCGCCATCAGACAGGCCACCTGGGACATCAGCAGCCGGCCGAGGGGCCAGTTCCGCGTGCCGCCGCCGGGAATGTAGCGGCTCCCGATGACCACATCGGCCGCCGTGCGCTGCATGACGCCCAGCATGCGCGGGAGCAGCGCTGGAGGATGGCTCAAGTCGGCGTCGATCACACCGACGACGGGCGCGCTGGCCGATTCGAAACCAGCGACGACAGCCGTGCCGAGCCCCAGCTTGCCCGGCCGGTGGATTACCGTGATCCGATGACGGCGAGCAAGCTCTTCCGCAATCGCGCCAGTACCGTCCGGAGAATTGTCGTCCACGATGATGAGCTCGGCCTCGAGCCCGGCGGTCGCGTACGCGTCGAAGACCGCTGCCACGAGATCGGTAAGGCGATCGCGCTCGTTATACGTGGGCACGACGATGGACAGAGCGGCGGGTGGCGGTTTGGCGGCAGGCACGAACGCGGCTCGACGGTCTGAGGCACACTATAATCCAGGCGTTCCCGCTCCGCACGGTTCCCGAATGACGACGCGACTCGTTGTGGCGCTTTCCGCGCTGCTGCTTCTTCTCGTACGCCTGCCGTCACTCGTTCAGCCGATGGGAGCGGATCAGGGGCTGTACGCCTACGTGGGAGATCGGATCCGCGCGGGCCAGCTGCCGTACCGCGACGCCTGGGATCAGAAGCCGCCGGCGATCCACTACACCTATGCCGCGCTTCGAACTGCGACCCCGTCCGACGCCGCCATACCGGCCGCCGATCTGATCGCCGCTGCGGCGGTCGCGTGGCTGCTCTACAGGCTCGGCGCCTCGTTGACGTCCCCTGGGGCCGGCGCCCTGTCGGCCCTGCTGTTCCTGCTGCTGTCGAACCCGGCATTCACGAGGCTCGCGGGCGTCAGGCTGCGCGCGCAGTGTGAGACGTTCATCGCCGTGGCGATCGCCGCCGCGATCCTGCTGCTGGCACGGAGTGGCGGTACTCGCTCGACCGCTCGATCCGTCGCAGCCGGCGCGTTCTTCGGCGTCGCCTTCCTCTTCAAGTACAACGCCGTCGTCTACGTTGCCGCGGGACTGGTGACGCTGTGGATCTGGCGGCGGCTCACAGTGCGGGATGTGCAGGCGATCGGCGCCGGGTTCCTGGTGCCTGTCGCCGCGACGCTGGGCATCTTCGCCTATGGCGGGTCCCTCCGGGCGATGTACGACGCGACGGTCCTCTACAACATGCAGTACTCCGGGGAAACGTACGGCGGCCTGGCGCATTTCCTGCGTTATCTGGCCACGTTCCCGATCCAGCAGGCGAGAGTCGACGCGCTCTGGACGCTCGGCGGCGCCGGCTGCCTGATCCTGCTGCCCGCCTCGCTGGCGCAGCGCGATCGGCTCGTCCCCATCGTCTGGGTCGCTGCGGCGTGCCTCTCCATCGCGATCAACGGCAGCCGCGGCCTGCCGCAGTACTTCGTTCAGGCGAACCCGGCCCTTGCCCTGGCCGCCGGCTGCGCGGGTGCCCTCATGTGGCAGCGGTTCCGATCGACGCTCGGTCGCATGGCCAGGGCGGCGGCCGCCGCCGGGGTCCTGGTCATCCTCGTCGCCGTGTGGCGGGTCAACCAGTTTCCCAAGCTGATCGAGCAGACGGTGTTCGACAGCCGGCACGCGCTCGGATGGACCGAGCGCATGGAGTACCTGGCGCGCTACGCCGACGACCGGAAGTACTCCGCGCTCGCAGCCGCACGGCTCGGCGAGTTGATGCGCGCCCGGAGCGGGCCGCAGGATTCCGTGTACGTGTTCGGCTTCAGCCCCGCGGCATACGTGCACGCCAGCCGCCCGAGCGCGTCGCGGTTCTTCTGGAGCCGACCGGTAATCGTGCAGTTCAACGCCGGCCGGCCCGGGTACGGCAGCGCGGGGCTGCTGGCCGATCTCAGTTTCGCCGCACCTGCCGTCGTCGCGCTGCAGCGGCACGACTGGTACCCGGACGTGCAGGACTCCGCGGATTTCTTCCTCGCCACAGCCGCCCTGGCTGACTGGCTGCACACCAACTACGTCCGCGCGGACGGCCCGGACGAGTTCGACGTCTGGGTGCGCCGGCATCCGCGGCCATGAGCGGCGCCGAATCGATGTCGCGCCGCGCGTTCGTAGCCTGGCTGCTGGCCGTCGCCGCGTGCGCCCTGGCGCTCCGGCTGGCGTTCCCGACAGCGGATCCGCCGTGGCGCGCCACGGTCGGCGTGGTGTGGCACGACGAGGGAGCCTGGGTGCACAACGCCCGGAACCGCGCGCTCTTCGGCGCGTGGGTGCAGGACGCCTGGAACCCGATGTACGTCGCACCCGTGTTCACGGCGCTCGAGTACGCGTCGTTTGCCGTCTTCGGCGTCGGCGTCTGGCAGGCGCGCCTCGTGTCGGAGCTGATGGGACTCGCGTCGGTGCTGCTCGTCGCCTTCGGCGTCGCGCGCCTCGCGGGACGCGTGGCCGGTGTCTTCGCCGGGGCGCTCCTCGCCACGAACTACGTCTATCTCATGTACAACCGCGCGGCGCTGATGGAAGCGACGATGGTCGCGCTCATGGTCGCTTCATGGTACGGCTACGTCCGCGCGCAGGAGAGCGCTCGCTGGGGAGCCCTGGCAGCCGCGTGCGCGCTGCTTGCCTACTTCAGCAAGGCCGCGGCCGCGTTCTTCGTCGTGGCGCTCGCCGTCGAGGCGCTCGCTGCACTCTGGCTTCGCGACGCGGGCAACGAGCGCGCGCGGACCGCCGCCCGGGCGACGCTCGCGGGACTCGCCGGCTGCGGACTGATCGCGCTGTTCGTCTTCGTCATCCCGAACTGGACGGAGTACCGCTTCTACAACTGGCAGATGTCCGTTACGCGCAAGCCGAGCTACGACCTCGCGTCGCTGCGCGACCGGATCACGTGGTTCCCGATCGCGCACGACATCTTCACCCGGATGTGGTTCGTCGTCTTCGTGGGCGGAATCGGCGCGCTCGGCTGGCTGGCCCGATTCCGCCGGCTCACCGGCCCGCACCGCCTGCTGCTCCTCTGGATCGCCCTGGGCGCCACCGAGCTGATCCTCCACGACGTCGGCAACGAGCGGCGCTTCATCTTCTTCATCCCGCCGCTCGTCGCGGTGTCCGCTGTCGTGCTGGGCCGCGACCGCACGCTTGTCGGCCAGGAGGTTGGCGGCCTGTCGAGGCGCCAGGCGCTCCTCGCGCTGCCGATCGTGATCTTCGCGCTGTACGTCCTGGCGGGCGCCCTGGTCCGCCTCGCGTTCATCTACGAGATCGGGCCGGGCGTCCGCTGGAGCGCCGCGACCGCGCTGGTCTGCACGGTTCTGCTGTACGCCACGTGGCCGGCCGCGCCGAAGCTGCTGGCGGAGCGCGGCTGGGGGGTCCGGGACGCCGCGCTGCTCTGCGCGCTCGTCGCCGCCGGACAGATCGCCCAGTTCGGCCAGTGGGCGGCCGGCCGCACCTACAAGAACTACCAGGCCTCGGTCGCGCTCGGCAAGCATCTGCCGACCGGAACGCTCGTGCACGGCAAGCTCGCCAATGGCCTGTCGCTCGAGAACCGGATCAGGCCGATCTTCGTCGGCCGCGGGTTCGGCAACTACGAGGACCGCAAGGTGCGCGACGATGTGCGGTATATTCTGACCTACATCTATCCACGGGTCGGCTACGAGGGACCGGTCATCGAGGACGTGCTCCAGGCCTACCCCAATCGCAGGATCATCGTGACGTTCGACGTGGCGGAGACCACGACCGGCAACGATCGCGCGGCCCTCATCGACAAGTTCGGCGGGGTGGCGGGCCCGGGCGGCGGGATCGGGCGTGCGCGCGATTGACGAACGCGCCATCAAGGCGCACGCCGATCTCCGGTTCCGATCCGAGTACGACTACGCGCTGTTCGAATACTACCGGAGCGCCAAGGTCATCGCGTTTCTCGAGCGGGCCGGGGTCGCCGTCGGCGGCCGGGTCCTCGACGCCGGGTGCGGCGGCGGCGGCATGCCGTTGTCGCTCGCGGAGGAGGCGGACCTGGTCGTCGGCATCGATCCCGCGGAACGCTTTCAGAGCGCGGCCGCGACGCTGGGCCGCGAGCGCGGCCTGCGCAACCTGAAGTTCGCGCTGGCCGACGGGATGCGCCTGCCCTTTCCCGCGGGAACGTTCGATCTCGTGCTGTCGCATGCGGTGATCGAACACGTCGCCGATGCGCCGCTCTACCTGCGCGAGTGCTCGCGCGTCCTGGTTCCGGGCGGGCACGTGTACCTGTCGACAGCGCCCTACCTGTCGTTTGCCGGCGCCCACCTGCCGCGGCTCAAGCTCCAGGTGCCGCTGCATCTCGTCGTGGGCCGCCGCGCCGCCTTTGCGGCCTTCAGGTTCCTGGCGCGCCACGCCGCGTGGTTGCTGAAGGAGCCGGCGGACGAGAATTCGTTCATCAAGGCGGCCAGGCGCGGGGAGAGCAAGCAGGACGACCTGCTCGAGAAGGTCCGCGTGGCCCGTCTCCGGGCGCAGATCGCGGGCGCCGGCCTGGCAATCGTACGCGAGGAACTG
>DATIEW010000325.1:0-2421 GCA_035455585.1 Vicinamibacterales bacterium
ACGGGGTGCCTGACTATTCCGCGGCGGCCATGGCGTCGCAGCACAAGGGGCTTGCGGTGTACCGCAAGCGGCTCGAAGCGCTGGACCCTGGCGGGTGGCCGATCAGCCAGCGCGCCGACTGGCATGTCGTGCGTGCGGAGATGAACGGGCTCGACTTCGACCACCGGGTGCTCCGGCCGTGGGCGAACAACCCGGCGTTCTACGTCACCGTCTTCCCTCAGCAGAGCGACCAGCCGGCACGCGAGGGCCCGCACGCGTCCGGCGCGGTCGAACTGTGGACCTACACGTTCCCGCTGACCCCCGATCGAGCCGAGCAGATGGGCGCCGGGCTCAGGACGATCCCCGCGCTGCTCGACCAGGCGAGGCGGAATCTCGTCGGCAACGGACGCGATCTCTGGGTCTTCGGTACGAGGGACGTCCGGCAGCAGAGCGCCGACCTGGAGAGCCTCGCCGGGCAGGTTGGCGATACATCCGGCACACTGAAGGCGGACATCGCGCGTGCCCGGCAGGCAACCGACGCGTTCGCGTCATGGCTCGAGTCGCGGGCGGCCGGAAAGAGTGGTTCGTCCGGCGTGGGCATCGAGAACTACGACTGGCATCTGAAGAACGTCCAGCTCGTGCCCTACACCTGGCAGGACGAGGTCACGCTGATGGAGCGGGAGCTGGCGCGCGCCGGCGCGTTCCTCGCGCTCGAAGAGCAGCGGAACGCGGCGCTTCCACCGCAGGCCCCGATCGCGAACGCGGATGAATACACGCGCCGCTTCAACGCGGCGGTCACCGCTTACCTGGCTTTCCTCGAGAAGCGGAACATCTTGACCCTCCGCGACTATATGGATCCGGCGCTGCGCGCGCGGGCCGGGCGCTTCACCCCCGAGCCGCGCGAGTTCTTCGCCGAGATCAACCACCGCGATCCGCAGGTGATGCGCACGCACGACTATCACTGGTTCGATCTGGCGCGCATGCGGCACGATCCGCACCCGAACCCGATCCGCCGGGGGCCGCTCCTCTACAACATCTTCATCACGCGCACGGAAGGGCACGCGACCGGGTGGGAGGAGATGATGCTGAAGGCCGGGATGCTCGACGACCGGCCGCGGTCCCGCGAGCTGATCTACGTCCTGCTCGCGCAGCGAGCGGCCCGCGCGCTCGGCGATCTCCGCATGCACGCCAACCAGCTCACGCTCGAGCAGGCTGCCGCGTTCACCTCCGAGCACACACCGCGCGGCTGGCTGCGCCTCGACGGCAGGACCGTGCGGGGCGAGCAGCACCTCTACCTGCAGCAGCCGTCCTACGGCACCAGCTACGTCATCGGGAAGATCCAGATCGAAGGGCTGCTCACCACGCGCCGGCGCCAGCTCGGCTCGAGCTTCACGATGCGGCGCTTCATGGACGAGTTCGACGCCGCCGGCCTCATTCCGGCGTCGCTCCTGACGTGGGAGCTGACGGGCGAGCTGCCGGACGATGTGCGGCGGATGCTGGACCTGAAGGGAGAGGGGAGAAGGGACAAGGGAGAAGGATTCCGCTGACTCCGCCCTGCTGTTGCTCTTTCGCCGGACTTCATCAGCCGGCCGCCGCGTGTGCCGTACGTACTCGCGGTTCTCAGACGCTGCGCTATTGGCCGATGTCGATGTCCACGACGAGGTCGCCAGTGATGTTCACGAGCACCTGCTTGCCGAATTCCGACTCGAATCCCCAGTAAGTGTCGACGCAGCCGGGACCGCGCGGCAGACGGCAGAACGCGTACCGGCCGTTCCCGTCCGTCCGACCATACGCCTCTACCAGGCCCCGGCAGTTGGCGATGTAGCCGATCGCCTGCCCGATCACGGGTTCCCGGCCCTGCGGCGTCGTCCGATACACCATGCCCGAGAGGATTGGCGACACCCAGACGCCAGGCTGGGATCCGGGCCTGACGAGCTCGAGCCTGAGCGTCGAGTTGCCGACGACGCGCGACCCTACGGAGCAGGGTTGGTGGTACGAGGACTTGTCCGCCCGGACCTTGACTTCGGTGCCGTGCGGGATGTGCGGGAAGACGTGGCGGCCGTCCTCGCCCGCGACGAAGCCGTTGCCCGTCGAGTAGCTGTCGCCGGGGCGGTGGAAATAGAACATGCCACGAGGGGAGGGGACGGGTTGCGGGCCGGCCGGCGTCTGCTCGAAGACTTCGAGGGTCACGTCGTACAGACCGGTCCCGTCCGGAGCAGGCGTCGGAGTGTTGGGCGTGCTGCAGGCGGCTGCGAGCACGGCGAGGACGGCGAGCGGTGTACGACGGCCGCGTATCATCGGTCTCATGACTGACGAAACGACCGTCGCGGTCTTTCCGGACAAGGGGGCGGCAGGTCAGCGCGCGCTGGCGTCGCCGTCGAACTCCATCACGGGTGTCGCCTGGTCCGGGCCACCCGCCCCGATCTATGTAGTCAGCTTCTC
>DATIEW010000326.1:0-4078 GCA_035455585.1 Vicinamibacterales bacterium
GATGACCTGGGCGACTTCCTTCGGCGTGAGCGTCCCCGGATCCTGCTTGGGCATGGTCTCGGTGACGATGTCGAAGAGGTCCGAGAGCGGACGCTTGTCCCAGTTCGCCTTGAACGGCTGGCCGGCATAGGTGCCCGGAGGATGGCACGCTACGCAGATTCCCATGTAGGTCTCCTCACCGCGCGCCGCCTGCGCCGCGGTGTAGACGCCCGACATCGTGGAGGGCGCGCCCCCATTGTCCTTCTGCGCCGCGATCTGCTGCGTCAAACCGAGACACAGCGCCACGGGCAGCACCACCCACAACGACCGCCGGCAGATGCGTGCAGGCATTCTCGACCGTCGCCGGGATTATACGCCGACCCCAGGAGTGGGCTGCGTTGCTCGTCGCTCATAGTCGCGATTCTTGGTATCCCCTTAACTCAAGTAAGCCCAACATGTTGTGGTCAGCGGACGCCGGCACTGGGCGTCCTGCAGCCTGCTTCCGCGGGCCGGGAAGACGGTCTCCGCTCGTACCCTCGCTGCCGCGGCGAGTACGGATGGTGTTGGCGACAGACGCCAGGCGCACTGATGCGCCGGTGAGGGTCAGGCCTACGCGGATCGCAGGGCGGGAACTCGTCGCCCCGCGCGAGCGGCCGGAGGGAAGCGCCGCGAAGCGGCGTCCGCGAGCGCGAAACGCGTGGGGGTGGGGCCCCACCCGCAGCAAAGAGGAATCGCGTCGCCCGTTTTCCCCCTGCGCGGTGCCGCGGCTCGCTCCAAGGGCTGCGGCCGCCCAGCACCGTGGTCCGCCGACCACAACATGTTGGGGTCCCCTGAGTCAAGTCTCAGCACTCCCGATATGCTCCTTCCTCGCGCCTTGCGGGCCGGGCGCCTCGGCGCCCGCGGTGCGTCGCCGTAATGATGGCCGGGACCTCTAGCCAGTTGTGACGGGGCCCCAACCACGCAGCGAATCCGCGATTCGCCCGTGCGGTATGATTCGCTTTCGCACCGGTTGTTCCTCACAGGTGCTCTTTCACGGAAGGAAGGCCTCGACTTGGGCAGTTCAGGGAAGACGATCGTCATCACCGCGCCGTTTACCGAAGCCATCGATCACGCCGGCTACTTCATCCAGATGAGCATGGCGTCGCTTCCGATCTGGCTCGAAGGGATCCTCAACCGGAAGTATCCCCGCTGGCGCGAGGTCGAGCACAACGCTGACGGGTCGGCCCGCATGATGCCGGCCGGCGTACGGGTGCTCGAAGCCTCGCTGCTGCGATTCCATTCACCGGACGACATCGTCTGCTGCTACCCGGCGGACCTCGAGAAGTTCATCGGCCCGGCGACCCGTGTCGTCGCCGTGTCCACGCACAACCCGCTCGGCGTGACGTTCGCGGCCGGCGTCTACACGTCGATCTTCGGCTCGTCGAAGCAGCCGATCAACGCGCACTACGCCCGGGAGCTCTTCGCGGCGATCAAGGCCAGCCCCCACCGCAGCGGGTTCAAGGTCATCGTCGGCGGCTCCGGAGGATGGCAGATCGTCCAGACGGATTCGTTCGACGAGCTCGGCGTCGACTGCGTCGTCGAAGGACGCAGCGAATCCGGCGAGACGATCGAGCTGTTCGCCAGGGCCATTCGAGGCGAGCCGCTGCCGCGCCGGGTCGACGTATCGCACCCGAAGGAGCGCGACGCCATTCTCTTCCCCGACAAGCGGACGACGTTCGGCGTCGTGGAAATGACGACGGGATGCGGCCGGCGATGCCAGTTCTGCGTGCCCGACCTGAACCCGCAGATCGATCTCCCGAGGGAGAAAATCCTGGCGGCGGTCAGGGCGAACGTGCGCGAGGGCAACAGGCAGATCTCGCTCGCCACCGAGGACATGTTCATCTGGGGCCAGGTGCACACGGGCACGCCGTTCTACTTCCCGAACCGCGAGGCCCTGCTCGATCTGTATGCGGAGGTCGTCAATACCCCCGGCGTCGAGCAGCACGTGCTGAGCCACGCGACCATTACGCCCGCGGTGGTCGACCCGCTCCTCATCGAGAAGCTCTCCGAGATGCTGCTCCCGAAGAGCCCGATCCGGCTGCCGCTGCTGAGCAGCCACCCGGAGCGCCGCGCGCTGACGCCGCTCATCGGACTCGAGACCGGATCGGTGAGGATGGCCAGGCAGATCATGCCAAGCAAGGGAGTACCGTTCCCGATCGACGAGTGGCCGAGCGTGGTCGTCCGGGGGCTCGAGGTCCTCAATCGCAATAACTGGTTCCCGGCGATGACGCTCATCGTCGGCAGCCCGGGCGAGACCGACGAGGACAACATGGCGACGCTCGACCTGATCTACGAGGTGGAACGCCGCGGGCTGTTCGCGTTCTTCATCCCGTCGATCTTCACGCCGCTGCACGACACGCGGATGGAGCTGAAGAAGGGGGTGACCGAAACGCGCGAGCTGACGCCGCTCCAGTGGCAGCTCATGATGAAGTGCTGGAAGATGAACCTGCGGCCCGGGCAGAACAGCTGGTGGGCGCCGACGGCGTGGCGCCTTGGCGCGCTCGGCCTCTGGGCCTGGAAGCTGCGGCGGCTGAACGGGCCGTCGTTCACCTGGCCGCTCTTCAACTTCGCGAGCGCCCTGCCGGAATCGCTGATGTCGAAGATGGGCAGGCTCTACACCGGCAGGCCGATCGCGATCAAGACGCGCCGCGAGCTGCTCGAGACGGTGAAGCCGCACCAGCGTCAGTACCTCAGGGCCGACAACGGGGACATGCCCAGGCTTCCGCCGCCTGCGCCATCATCGCGGATCCAGATCCTGACCGCAGCCGGTCCCCTGGGGCCGGGTCTCCAGGACGTCCGTACGAACTCCACGACCGTGCATTGAGGAGACGTGCAGGTGAAGAAAGGGACGGGGCTGGCGTTTGGCGTGGCGATAGCCGTCGGATGGACCGGGCTGGCGGCACAGGATCCAAAGGCCGACGTGTCGGCGGCCATCGACGCCAGCCGGGAGCGGACCGAGCGCGTGGCGCTTCAGATCTGGGAGTACGCCGAGGTCGGCTACCAGGAGAAGCGCAGTTCGGCGCTCCTGCAGGAGCAGCTTCGCGAGGCCGGCTTCTCGATCGACGCGGGTGTCGCGGGCATGCCGACGGCATTCGTGGCCAGCTACGGATCGGGCAAACCCGTGATCGGCATCCTCGCTGAATTCGACGCGCTGCCCGGCATCACGCAGACGGCACAGCCCGAGCGGAGTCCCGCGCCCGGCAAGGACGCCGGGCACGCCTGCGGGCACCATCTGTTCGGCGCCGGATCCACGGCGGCCGCCATCGGCGTGAAGAACTGGCTCGCGCGAAGCCGACAGCCCGGGACGATTCGTCTCTACGGCACCCCGGCCGAAGAGGGCGGCGCCGGCAAGGTCTACATGGTGCGCGAGGGGCTCTTCAAGGATGTCGACGTGGTCCTGCACTGGCATGCGAGCGACCGCAACGACGCCAGCCACTCGACGTCGCTTGCCAACAAGTCCGCGAAGTTCCGCTTCCACGGCGTCTCCGCACACGCCGCCGGGGCGCCCGAGCGGGGCCGCTCGGCGCTCGACGGCGTCGAGGCGATGGACCACATGGTCAACCTCCTGCGGGAGCACGTCCCCCAGGAGACGCGCATTCACTACGTGATCACCCAGGGCGGATCGGCCCCCAATGTGATCCCCGACTTCGCGGAGGTCTTCTACTACGTCCGCCATCCCGATCCGCGGCAGGTCCAGGAGATCTTCGAGCGCGTCGAGAAGGCCGCGCAGGGAGCGGCCCTCGGCACCGGCACGCGGGTGGAGCACGAGATCATCCACGGCATCTACGCCGTGCTGCCGAACGAGCCGCTCGCGCGGGTGATGGACGCGAACCTGCGGCGCGTGGGTGGCGTGAAGTACGACGCCGCCGAGCGATCGTTTGCCGAGACGCTCCGCCGCAGCCTCGGAGACGACCCGCCGCCGGTCGACTCGGCCGCGGAGATCGCGCCGTTCGCCTTCTATCGCAGCGGCGGATCGACCGACGTCGCCGACGTCAGCTGGGTGGTGCCGACCGCCGGCGTCCGCACCGCGACCTGGGTGCCCGGAACACCGTCACACTCC
>DATIEW010000327.1:0-10380 GCA_035455585.1 Vicinamibacterales bacterium
TCGATGTCCTCGAAGTCGCGGTAGACGCTCGTCACCGTGTTCTGGTAGAACCCCACACCGACGCCGGTCTCGAGATAGTCGCTCAGCCCGTACACCCATTCGCCGCCGAACGTGAAACCGTTGAAGTCGTCCACCTCGAACAGCAGCGACGGCAGGTCGGCGAGCAGCACGTCCTCATCCACCCTGGAGTCCTCCCCTCTCAATGCGAAGTACCCCAGGTTGAAGCCGATGGCGTGCCGCGCGTCGCCGCGCTGGACCCGGTATATCTGGGCCTCGGCCGGCGCAGGCGCCAGCAATACCGCTGTCAGCACGACGCCCAGAGTGATCGGAGTTCCGTTCAGCCACTTTCGTCTCGTCATGACGCCTCTCCGGAGAGCCTGACACCACACTAGCAGGCGGCCTCTCGAAACCGCCGCAGCACGAACGGTGCCAGCGCCAGCTGCGGATTTGCTGCCCGGCTGAAGCCGGCGCCGCACCGGTTGTCTTATTCGGGGGTCAATCCGTCCAGTTTCGTGAACGCAGACGGGGGGCAACCTCGCGGATCGTGTCCAGCATCGCGTCATGAATGCGCCCGTTGGTCGCCAGCACGCTCCCCGATCCGGATCCGAACGGAGACCCGTCAAGGCTGGTGACCCGGCCGCCCGCCTCCTCGACGATCAGCGCACCCGCGGCCGTGTCCCAGGGCTCGAGCTTTCCCTCCCAGAACCCGTCGAGCCGGCCGGCCGCCACGTAGCAGAGATCGATCGCTGCCGATCCCAGCCGCCTCACCGCCCGGGCACGCCCGGTGAACGCGGCGAACATCGCGACCGGCTCGTCCAGATCCCGGTGCACGTCATAGTGGAAACCGGTGCAGAGGAGGGAATCGAGCAGGGTCGATGCGGTCGACACGGCGAGCGGCTTCCCGTTCAGCCATGCGCCGCCCCCGCGCTCGGCCGAGAACAGCTCGCGGCGCGTCGGATCGTAGACCGCGCCCGCGACGGCCGCGCCGTCGATCTCCAGCGCCAGCGACGCGCAGAAGATCGGCAGCCCGTGCGCGTAGTTGGTGGTGCCGTCGATCGGATCGAACACCCAGCAGAATGGAGGTGCCGCCGGAGGCCGCTCCTTGCCGCCGAACTCCTCTCCGAGCACCGCGTGATCGGGAAACCGCTCGGCAATCATCGCGCGGAACGTCCGCTCGATCTCGAGGTCGATCTCGGTGACGAGGTCGATGGCGCCCTTCTTGTCGATCCGGATACTCCGGCCGAGGTGCGCCATCTGCACCTCTCCGGCGCGGACGACCGCCTCGATCGCGGTGGCGAGGTACAGCGGCGGGAGCGGGTCAGGCACCGGGCGAGAGCTTCTTGACCATGCGCACTTCCATCCCGCCCTCCGATGCCCGCTGCAGCCTGACGTCGTCCATGAAGCTGCGCATGAAGAAGATGCCGCGGCCGCTCGATTTCAGCAGGTTTTCCGGCGCGAGCGGGTCCGCGACATCCCCGGGCTCGAACCCCTCCCCTTCGTCGACGACGCGCACGACCAGTTCGCCAGGCCTCGCGGCCGGGGTGAGGCTGAACTCCACGGTCACCAGCTTGAAGTAGTCCTCACGGTTCCCGTGTTTGATGGCGTTGATGACCGACTCACGGACCGCCACTCCGATCCAGTGAACGGTGTCCTCGTCCAGGCCGGCGAGCTTGCCGAGCCGATCGCTTACCATCTGGACGAAGTCCAGCATGTCGAAATTGCTGTGGATCTGAAGCCTGACGGTGCCGCCGCGCGTCAGCATGCGAACAGGGCGTGGCCGGCACGTATCAGGCCGGCCATCGGATGGACGATGGGGTCTGCGGGCTGGAACTGCACGCGTATGACTATCATTCTAAACCGGATCTCCGGGCAAGTGTGAATGCTATAGTCCAGGACGATGGCCGAAACGCGGGCCGGCGCGGTCGTCGTGCGGCCCTCCCCAAGGGCGATCGGCTCGCTGCGTGTGCCGGGCGACAAGTCGATCTCGCATCGCTACGCGATGCTCGCAGCGCTCGCCCGCGGCGTTTCCATGCTGCATGGCTACGCTCCCGGCGCGGACGCCGGGGCGACCCTTTCCTGCCTCGCGGCGCTCGGCGTGGCGATCCGGCGGCCGCCTGGCGGGGCGGTCGAGGTCGCGGGTCGCGGCCTCGCGGGTCTGACCGCGCCACGCGCGCCGCTCGACGCGCTGAATTCCGGCACCACACTGCGTCTGCTCACGGGCATCGCGGCCGCTCACCCCTTCCGCACGGTCATTGGCGGCGACGACTCTCTCAACCGGCGCCCGATGCGGCGCATCACCGAACCGCTGGGCCGCATGGGCGCGTCAATCCAGTCCCGCGACGGCCGTCCTCCCCTGACGATCGAGGGCGCCCGCCTGCGCGGGATCGCCCACCAGACCGAGATCCCCAGCGCACAGGTCAAGAGCGCGGTGCTGCTGGCCGGCCTGCGGGCCGAGGGGCCAACCAGCGTGACCGAACCGACGCCGACGCGCGATCATACGGAAAGAGCGCTCGAAGCGTTCGGCGCAATCGTCGAAGGCGGTCCGCAGACGGTCACGGTACGCGGCGGCCAGGAGCTCGAGGGGCGGGAACTGCAGATTCCCGGGGACATCTCGAGCGCGGCGTTCTGGATCGCGCTGGCGGCAGCCGTGCCCGGCTCCAGCCTCGAGATCCTCGACGTCGGGCTGAATCCGACCCGGACCGCCTTTCTCGCGATCGTGCGCCAGGCGGGCGCGTCGGTCGACACCACGATCGAGCGGACGGCGGCCGGCGAACCGTCCGGGCGGATTCACGTGGCGCACGGCGGCCTGCGGTCCTTCAGCATCGGGCCGGACGAGGTCCCGGGCGTCATCGACGAGATCCCGGCGCTGGCGGCGCTGGCCGCGCTGATGCCACCTGGAGAGTCGCTCGAGGTCCGCGGCGCCGGGGAGCTGCGCGTCAAGGAGAGCGACCGCATCAGTGTGCTCGCTGCCGGGTTCCGGGCACTCGGGGCGGAAGTCGAGGAATCCCCGGACGGATTCCGGTTGACGGCGCGGCCGCTCGCCGGAGCACAGGTCGACCCGGCAGGCGATCACCGCCTCGCTATGGCGTTCGCGATCGCCGCGACCGGCGCGCGGACGCCCTCGGCCATCTCCGGCGCCGCCGCGGCCGCCGTGTCGTACCCGGGGTTCTTCGAGGAGCTCGCGCGGCTGACCTCCGGTGAAGGTCGATAAGATTTACCTCGTGGGGTTCATGGCGGCCGGGAAGACCTCCGTCGCGCGCGCCCTCGCCCGCAGGCTGGACTGGCGCACGGAGGACATCGACAGTCTGATCGAAGCGAGGGAACGGCGCACCGTCGCGGACATCTTTGCGCGCTGCGGCGAGCCATACTTCCGCGCGGTCGAACGGGAGATCCTGCATCTGCTGCTGCCGCTGCGCCACGTGGTCGTCGCTACCGGGGGCGGGACGTTCGCCGACCCCGAGAACCGTGCCGCCATCCGGAGCGACGGGCTGACGATCTGGCTCGATGTGCCGTTCTCCGAGGTCCTGGTGCGCCTGCCGGCGGACGGACGGCGGCCGCTGGCCGCGGACCGCGGTCAGATGGAGCGCCTCTTCGCGTCGCGGCGCGCGATATACGCCGAGGCTGACTTCCGGATCGACGTCGGAAGCGCGTCGGCCGAGGAAACCGCCGAGCGCATCATGGACTACCTGCGGGTCACACCGGACCAAGGACCCTGACGCGTGCGCTACCTGATCCTGTCGGACATCCACGCCAACCTCGAGGCGCTCGACGCCGTGCTCGCGGCCAGCCCGGCCGCCAGCTGGGACCGCCTGATCGTGCTCGGCGATCTCGTTGGCTACGGCGGATCGCCCAACTCTTCGATCGAGCGCGTGCGCGCGCTGGCGCCCTTCGCGATCATCCGCGGCAACCACGACAAGGCGGCGTGCGGCCTCGAGGACGGGAGCAACTTCAATCACGTCGCGAGGCTGGCGGCGCACTGGACCGGCGAGACGCTCACGACGGAGAACCGCGACTACCTTCGCAGCCTCCCGCCCGGCCCCATCGTCATCGACGAGCACGTGGAGATCTGCCACGGGTCTCCGTTCGACGAGGACCACTACATCTTCGATGCAGACGATGCATGGCGGGCGCTGCAGGCGGGGGAGCGGCAGCTCTGCCTCTTCGGGCACACGCATCTGCCCGTCGTCTTCAGGCTCGCGGGCGAGGTGTTCGACGGGTTCGTGCCCGAGGGGAACGCCGAGTCGCGGCTGATCCTCCGGCCCGGCGTGCGCTACATCATCAATCCTGGCTCGGTGGGTCAGCCCAGGGACGGCGACCCGCGCGCGGCCTACGCACTGTACGACTCCGAGGGGCTCTCGCTCGTGCTGCGGCGGGTTCCCTATCCCGTGGATGCGGCGCAGCGGCGCATACTGGAGGCGGGCCTCCCGGCCAGCCTGGCGAACCGTCTTGCGATGGGGAGGTGAATGGTCACGTGTCTTTCCCGCGCTTGCTTCGCTCCTCGCGACGCCGCAGCTCCGCGGCGAACGCGTCCTGCGCGGCGCGCGATCCGAGAACCCACCCGATCACGATGCCGATGAGCAGCACGGCGGGAATGAAGATGAAGTGGGACGCCGACATTTCCCCCATCACTGCCGGATCCCGCCCTGGATACGGCGGCTGACGGCGGCCATCTCGCGCTCGACGCGTGCGAGCCGCTGCCAGATCGACCACAGGTAGAGCACCACGGCGATCCAGGCCACGGCGTACGCCGCGATGACCAGCGGCGCGGCCGGGAGCTGTTCGTCGGGTGGCACGTCCTGCACGGGCACGAACCCTTCCTGGGCGGGAGGAGGCTGGGTCGGGGCCGGGGCCGTCGTCACCATCGCGGTGGCCATCAGGACAATGACCGCGGCCGCTAGCAGCGCCGACCCCCACACGGCCTTCGCCCGCGCTCCGCCGTCCGTTCGCCGTCGTTCGACCTTAGTCATCTCCTATTCCTCCGCCGCCAGGTACAGTTCCTCGAGCTCCGCCCGGCGCTGCTCCAGCCGTGTCCGGGCGCCGAGCATCAGCACGTAGAGGCCGATGAACGCGGCGACCGAGAACCAGAGCGGTCCGCGCATGCCCGGCTGCAGCGTCGGCAGCACGCTCGTCGTCGGGTGGAGCGTGCGCCACACGTTCACGGACCAGTACACGAACGGGACGTTGGCCATACCGAAGAGCGCGACGCCGGCCGCCAGCCTGTCCGATCCGGGCCCGCCGTAACGCCGGAGGAGCAGGTACGCCTGGAAGATGAGCCAGAGCACGAGCGTCGACGTCAGGCGCGCGTCCCACTGCCACCAGACTCCCCACGCCTTCCGCGCCCAGAGCGGACCGGAGATCAGGACGATGACCCCGAAGAGCGCCGTCAGCTCCGCGGCCGAGACCGCAATCCGATCCGCGGCCGGCCGCCGGCCGAAGAGATAGACGGCGCTCGCGATGCCGCAGACGAACGCCGAGACG
Source organism: Vicinamibacterales bacterium (assembly GCA_035455585.1). GTDB lineage: Bacteria > Acidobacteriota > Vicinamibacteria > Vicinamibacterales > 2-12-FULL-66-21 > DATIEW01. The sequence goes on from DATIEW010000327.1 coordinate 5,479, forward strand.
AACATCGCCATGGCCGCCGGCACGTGGAAGTAGAAGATCTTCTGAACGAGGCCCATCGTCGACTCGTACGGCGCGCCGGCAATCATCACCGGCGCATAGGCCAGCATCACGGCGACCAGGAGCGCAAGGACCGGAAATAGCCTGTTCATCGGACTCCATCCATCATGTATCCGCTGTCCGCGATTCGCGGGTCGCGGGTCGCGATTCGCGATTCGCGAACTGCGATCTCAGACCTTCTAATCTCCTGATCTCCTGATCTCCTGTTCTTCCTCCTGGTCTCCTGATCTCCTGTTATTCACTCCGTCATCACAGGCTCGAACGTCCACAGCGCCAGCGTGACGAACACGACGTCGAAGAACACGAGCATCGAGAGCCACGCACGCGCCATCGGCACGTCCACCTCGGCCTGGAGCAGCACCGCGGTTCCCCGGACGCCCGCGATGATGACCGGAATCGTGATGGGATACAACAGCACCGGCAGCAGCACGTCGCGGCTGCGGGCCCGCACGAGCATGGCGGCAAACAGCGTCCCCACGGCCGCGAACCCGATCGTACCCGACGCGAGCAGCCCCAGCATCAGGAACGGGTGCGACAGGAGCGGGGCCTGGAACATCAGCGCCACGAGCGGCACGACGATCGCCTCGACCGCGGCCAGCAGGAGCAGCACGCCCACGAGCTTGCCGACGTAGAGCGCGGGCCGGTCGATCGGCGCCATCATGAGCGCGCGGAGCGTCTCGCTCTGTCGTTCCCGCTCGAACGCCCGGCCGAGGGCGAGGGTTCCGGAGAAGGCGATCGCGATCCATAGACTCCCGGCCGCGGCGTCTTCCACCGCACGGCCCTCGCGCACGAACCCGAACGCGAAGACGAGGACGCACGAGACCGCAAAGAACAGCGTCGTGTAGAGAATCTCCCGGCTGCGGAACTCGATGAGCAGGTCCTTACGGACCACGAGCCACACCGTCTCGACGAAGCTACCCATCGTGCGCCTGCCGGCCGACGACCGAACGATATCGTTCCCTCAGCGATCCCCGGCCCGGCGCGATGGCCTCGAGACGGCCGTTGTGCAGCATCACGGCCCGATCGATGAGGCCGTCGATGGTCTCGAGATCATGGGTCGTCACCAGCACGATGCAGCCTGCCTCGCGCAGCCCCCCGAGACGCCTCCCCAGCGCCGCCGTCGCCGCATCGTCCAGGCCGGTGAACGGCTCGTCGAGCAGGACGAGACGGGGCTCGTGCAGGAGCGCGCGCTCGACCGCCAGGCGCTGTCGCATGCCGCGCGAGAAGCCGACGACCGGATCGTGGCGACGGTGCTCCAACCCGGCGTGCGCCAGCGCCGCCTCGACCCGCGTGGCCACCGCCGGGAGCCGGTACACCCGGGCGAAGAACGTCAGGTTCTCTTCGGCGGACAGCTCGGGGTAGAGATACAGGTCGTGGCCGAGCAGTCCGATGCGGCCGCGAAGTGCCGCCCCTCCCGCCTCCGCCGAGTACGCTCCGTAGCGGACGGTCCCCGACGACGGCGCGAGCAGCGTGGCGGTGATCGACAGAAGGGTCGACTTTCCTGCCCCATTCGGACCGAGAAGGGCGACGATTTCACCGGCGGCGCACTCGAGGGTGACGCGGTGGAGCGCGCGACGGCGGCCGAACGTGCGTGAGACGTCGTGGAAGGTGAGTGACGTGAAGTCCATCCGGCCGGCGCCGTCAGGCCGCCGCGTCCTCGTCCAGCTCGGCGTAGACCCGCTCGAGCGCCACGACCAGCTCCCCGCGGCGCCTCGCGTAGCGCCGTGCGTCGATGCGATTCGTGCGGTGCTGCTCCTCGAGAGCCGTCAGCTCCCCGAACAGTCGATCGCGCGTCGCCTCGAGCTTCCGGCGCCGCGCGGCGCCTTCCGCCGCCGGCCGGCCCCTGATCATGCTCGCCCAGGCGCCCGCGATCAGTATCAGCACGGCGACGCCGACCGCGAGGTTCAGCGGCCATGTCGGCTCGTGCGGCAGGCCCGTGAACTCGAACGTCACTGCGCCTCCGGCCTCGAGCGCCGGGCCGTGGCCCACGATGTAGGTCTGGCCGTCGGCCGTCATGTCGCGGTGTTCGGCCATCTGCGGGGACCCGAGGTGCATGTCGCCGACCTTCTGCGCCAGCACGGTCAGCTGAGTCAGGCGCGCCGGCACAGCCTGCTGCACGAGCAGGCTGTCCCCCGAGTACGGTAGCTGATAGGCGACCTGGACTGTCGTTGCGCCCGGGGCGAACGGCCCGGCGATGGTTACGGTCCGGCCGGCCACGGTGGCTTGCGGCGAGGATCCTTCGAGAAGCGCCGGATGCTCGGCGGCCTGCGGCAGCTCCAGCGCGAGCGGCGAGGCTGGCTGCACCGGCGCCGGCGCCGTGTTGACGATCTGCAGCATGTAGAAGACGTTCAACCCCTCGTCGCCGATCTCGAACACGAATCGCGTCTCCTGGCCGAGGACGACCGTTCCGGGCTGCGGCGGCGACTGGGCGAGCTTCCGATCCTCGGCTGCGCGATCGGGATCGGTCGCCACGAGCATGAGGCGGATACCGCCTGAGGGAGGGAGGGCGAATTCCTGCGACTCGAGCCGCTCGCCGCCGACCGCGGCCACGGCCTTCGCGCGTGTCCCCGGGGCCAGTCCCTTGAACGTCGCGCGCCCCGCCTCGTCCGTCTTCGCGGTCAGAGGTACCGAAGTGCCCTGCAGTTCCACCGTCTGGCCGGCGATCGGGTTGTCGAGCGAGCCTCGCACGAGGCGCACGATCACCGTGCCCGACTCGACATCCGCAACCGGAAGGGGGATGCCGGACATCTGGCGGGCGTCGGGCATTTGTCCGCTGGAGGCACTGGAGGCAACGGAGGTTACCGAGGCCACGGAGGTCAACACGAAGAAACGGAGCCAACGAAGAACGAACGAAGACCCTGAATGTCTTCTGCTTCGTTCGTTCTTCGTTGGCTTCGTTCCTCCTTGTTTCATCCGTTTCCTCCGTCCCCTCGGTTGGCTCGTCGCGCGAGAAGCTCCCGTTCGATGTCTGCCCGGTAGCCCGCCGGTCCCTCGTCGAGCTGCTTGATCAGGGTGACGGCCCGGGAGCGGAGCCGGCCGGCCATCTCGTCGAAGTCTTTTGCCGACAGCTTCCCCATGGCCCGATCGAACTCCAGCTCCTTGATGGACCTGAGCGTCAGCGCCTTCTCGCGTTCGAGTGTCGCGCGGGCTCTCGCCGACAACGGCTCCCGGAAGGTCGAGAGGTCTTCGACCGCGAGCGGCGCGAGCATCCGATAGAAGCCGGCGGCACCGAGTCCGGCCGCGCCGATCGTGAGGCTGATGAGGATCAAGTGCTCGGGAGTGGACTGGCGCGACATGATGACGGCCCCCGTGGCTGCCATCAGCGATGCCAGGACGAAGAAATGCCAGGGGCGGAACCCGTCGTCCAGTTCCTCGCCAGCGCCTGGTTTCACGGCGTCCGGTCCGGGCGCTTTCGACTTCGTCGTCGCGGCTTCCCGCTTCAGGCGGCTGCCCACCCTGTCAATCGAGGTCGCGGAGCTCATCATCCAGCCTCGCCAGAAGGTTGGGATCGTCGGTCGGCGCCGGCGCCTGCTGCTGCGGCTCGGGCTCGCGGCGTGCCCAGCGGAACGCGACGAACGCCGCGGCAAGGGCGCCCGTCGTGCCGAGCAGGTACGGAAGCAGCCAGGCCAGGCGGTTGAAGCCTTCGTCGATGGGCGCGGCGAGCACGTCCTGGCTGCCGTAGTGGGCGACGAACGCCGCGCGAACCTCCTCGCGCGTCATGCCCGCCGCGAGGAACTTGTCCATCAGCGCGTTCTGCTCCTGCAGGCCGTGGCAGGTCGGGCCCATCGGGCAGTCGTTCATCGGTGCGCGACACCCGCACATGCACATGATGTCGCCCTCGAGCTGCTTCCGCAGCTCGCTCTTCGCTGCCGGGACCACGCTCTGCGCCGTCTGTGCGCGAGCGCCGGCAGGGAGGAGGCACAGGATCAGGAGAAGCGACGTCGTGGCCGCGCCAGCGGGCGCCCGCGCGGCGGCAAACGCGTAGGCGCCTTCGGGCAGCAGCGCGATGATGCTCCCGAGGGCCATGACGCCGAATCCGAACCAGATCCAGTTCACGAGCGGATTCACCGTGATCGCGTAGGTCGCCGATTGCGCCGCGACGTCGTACCCGGCGAGCACGATGTAGAGGTCTTCCGCGATCGTCCGGCGGATGGCGACTTCCGTGGTCGGCTCGTTCTCACGCCGGTTGAAGAACCACTTCGCCGGCCGCATCGCGCCGATCGCCTCCCCATCGTCGGAGACGCTGACGTGGCCCGTGATCATCTGCTTCTGTCCGTCGTTCGTGACGCGCAGCGCGTCGTGCCGCACCGTGAAGTGCGCGACCGCGACCTCCTGTCCGGGCTTCAGGAGGACCTGTTCCTCCTGCTTGAACCCTTCGCCCGCGAATCCCAGGAACATCAGGACGATGCCCACGTGGACGATGTAGCCGCCGTAGCGGCGCTTGGAGCGTCCGACCAGGCCGATCAGGGCCGTGAGAATGTCCGTGCCCGTCGCGCCGCGGCGGACCTGCGCGCCCCTGATGAACTCCTGCGCGATCGTCACGAACACGAAGGCGCAGATCGCGAAGCAGATGCCGGAGCTCCAGACGCGGACGCCCAGCGCGAAGAGCGCGATCCCCGTGGCGAGCCCGGACACGGCCGGCCAGAGAAACTGGCGGACCAGGTTGGCCGCCGACGACTTGCGCCAGGCGAGCAGCGGGCCGATGCCAGTCAGCAGCAGCAGCACCAGGCCGATCGGCAGCATCCACTTGTTGAAGAACGGCGGCCCCACGGTCAGCCGTTCGCCCCGGAGCGCTTCGCTCAACGTGGGGAACATCGTGGCGAACAGGACGAAGAAGGCGGAAAA
>DATIEW010000328.1:0-18037 GCA_035455585.1 Vicinamibacterales bacterium
CTCGCCCATCGGGGTCGCGCCGCCGGTCAGCGACGACTGCGCGCCGATGGGCAGGACGGCGTCCGAGGACGTGAGAATGTCGGCGATCTCTTCCACCGTGCGAGGGAAGACGACACCCGCGGCGTGGCCGCCGGGGGAATGGGAGGCGTCCTCCGTGTACTCGTGCCAGTCGTCAGTCGGCAGTCGGCGGTCGTCAGTCACAGTCGCCAGTCAGTCGGCGGTCGTCAGTCACAGTCGCCAGTCAGTCGGCAGTCACAGTCGCCAGTCAGTCGGCAGTCGCCAGTCGGCGGCCAATCGCCGGTCGTGAAGCGGTTGCACGTGGCCGTTGGTTCGTGCCGTCTTGACTTCCGGATCCATGATTGGGAAACCGGTGTTGCTGCGAGCGTCGCCCGTGGTTCCCTACGCCGGTCCGATTCCGCGATCCCGCCGGCCGCTCTTGACTAACGTGGGGCTCCGCCCCACACCCCGGCTCGGTCGCTCGCGGGGGCCCCACGCCCCGCGCCGCTCCCTCGCGGGCGCGCCGTGCGCGCCCCCGCTATGCGGCTCGCCCCCGAACGAGTACAGAATTCTCGTTGCGAGCCGCATAGCGGTCCAAATACTTGATCAGGCCGACGGTCATCCGGGCGAGTTCGTCCCCGATCGCGTCTCGCTCGGTGAATTCCGCCCGTGTGATGTAGGCCCGTTCAGCAGCGATCCACAGGCATTTGCGAGCTTCGGCCGTTGATCCCTTCGTATCATAGAGATACTTGGCGAATCCCCGGTCGGTCGGCTGTTCGAACCCTTCGCTGATGTTGGAGACGATCGAATCAATCGCGGCCGACAGCTGCTCGTGAAGCCGCCGATCGCCGCGCAAGCCTGGCCGGCTCAGCACCTTGTTTACAGCGGTCCAGAACTCCTCCGCTTTCTGGAAAACCTTCAGATCCTGGACTCTCTCTACCTTCATGGAGGGGGTGGTGCATCGCTTGTGCCAGGGAATCCGCAGTTCGCGGTTCGCGGTTGAGGGTTCGGGATGCCGGGCGATGATCTTCCGCCTGAAGGCGGAAGCTACGGCCCGCGAATCCCGCGACTGCCGACTGACTGCCGACTGACTGACGACTGCCGACTGACTGCCGACTGTGACTGTCGACTGACGACCGCCGACTGTCGACTGAAGTATCATTCCCCCCCATGCACGAGTTCACGCTCGGCGTCGAAGAGGAGTTCCAGATCGTTGACCCCCGGTCTTGGGAGCTGCGATCGCACGTCTCCGAGCTGCTGGCCTCGAGCGCGCCGGCGCTCGGCGACCAGATCAAGCGTGAGCTCCACCAGTCGATCGTCGAGGTCGGCACCCGGATCTGCCGCAACGTGGGGGAACTCTCGGCCGAGATCTTCCGGATCCGGCGCGAGCTGGCGCACTCGGCCGAACGCGTCGGCCTCGCCGTGGCTGCCGCGGGCACCCATCCCTTCTCGCACTGGGAGAACCAGGCGCTGTCGCCCGGCGTCCGCTACGACAGCCTCGTCGAGGAGCTGCAGCAGCTCGCCCGCTCGCTGCTGATCTTCGGCCTGCACGTCCACGTCGGCGTACCCGATCGGACGACGATGATCGAGGTGATGAACGAGGTGCGCTACTTCCTTCCGCACCTGCTCGCGCTCTCGACCAGCTCGCCTTTCTGGATGGGGCGCGACACCGGGCTCAAATCCTACCGGACCACCGTGTTCCGCCGCTTCCCGCGGACCGGCGTGCCCGACCGCTACGACTCCTGGAGCGAATACGAGAACTACGTGAACCTGCTCGTCGAACTGCACTGCATCGACGATGCGAAGAAGATCTGGTGGGACGTCAGGCCGCACCCCACGTTCGGCACCCTGGAGTTCAGGGTGTGCGACGTGCCGACGCGTCCCGAGGCGGCCGTCATGCTGGCGGCCCTCGTCCAGGCGATTGTCGTCAAGCTGTGCCGCCTTCGCGCAGGGAATCTGGGGTTTCGCGTCTATCGCCGCGCGCTCATCGAAGAGAACAAGTGGCGCGCCGCGCGCTATGGCATCGACGGCAAGCTGATCGACTTCGGCAAGCGTGCGGAGGTGCCGATGCGGCAGCTCGCGCGCGAGCTGCTCGAGTTCGTCGACGACGTGGTCGACGAGCTGGGAAGCCGCGGAGAGGTCGAGTACGTGCACGCCGTGCTGGGTGAAGGCACCAGCGCCGACCGGCAGCTCGAGGTCTTCCGCCGGACCGGCGATCTGAAAGCGGTGGTGCAGCACGTGGTCGAGGAGACGCGTTCCGGCGTCGAGCGCGCGACGGCCGGCGCCTGAGCGTCAGCGCGAGGTGGATGGCGGGCGATGGCTGGTGACGAATCGCGGAGGGTGGGGCTGCTTTGCGGGCGGGAGTACAGCTTTCCGCCCGCATTCCTCGAGAGGGTCAACGAGCTCGGCGCGCCGCACGGCATCAGCGCGGAGATGGTGAAGCTGGGCGGCACGAAGATGGACGAGCCGCCGCGGTACCGGGTGATCGTCGATCGCATCTCGCACGAGGTCGAGTACTACCGCGGGGCCCTGAAGCACGCCGTGCTGCAGGGCACCTACCCCATCAACAACCCGTTCTGGTGGACCGCCGACGACAAGTACTTCAACTACTCGGTGATGGCGAAGCTGGGCGTCGCCATTCCGCGGACCGTGCTGCTGCCCCAGAAGGGCTACCCTGCCGATCTCGACCTCACGTCGGAGTCGCTGCACAACCTCGTCTACCCGATCGACTGGGACGGGCTGCTGGACTACGTGGGGCGGCCGGCGATTCTGAAGCCGTACTCGGGCGGCGGATGGAAGCACGTCTACAAGGTGCACGATCGCCGGGAGCTGCTCGAGGCGTACGACCGGACCGCGCCGTACTGCATGACGCTGCAGCAGTTCATCGACTTCGATCTCTACGTCCGGTGCTTCACCTTCGGCAAGACCGACATCACGCCGGTGGCCTACGATCCGCGCGAGCGCCGGTACCTCGTCGAGCACGAGTATCTGCCCGCCGACGTCGGCGCCAGGGTCGTGCGGGACGCCGGCCTGATCAACCTGGCGCTCGGCTACGAGATGAACACGATCGAGTTCGCGATGAAGGACGGCGTGCCCTACGCGATTGACTTCCTGAACCCGGCGCCCGACTTCGAGCGCGACCGCATCACGCCCTTCTACTTCTCGCACGTCGTCGAGAAGATGTCGCGGCTGGCCGTCGACCGGGCGCTCACCGGGCATCCCGCGCAGTGCTGGCCGCGATGGGAGGAGATGCTCGGGATCGGTCCGGCGTCCGGCTTCACGGGCGCACCTGGCATTCCCTGATGGACGCCGTCGAGCACTGGCACGCCCTGCTTCTCGCCGACGGGGCGCCGCCCCCGGCCTTCTGCGACGCCCTTGCGGCGTCGATGCGCGATCGGCGGCTGACCTTCGGCGATCGCGTGCACTGCCCGTTCCTGAGGCCGTTCTTCCTCAGCTCGGCGGACGAGGCGCGGATCCGGACGGCGGCCGAAGCGCTCGCGGCCGCGGGAGAGCGCGTCGTACGCGCCGCCGTCGAGTCGCCGGCGCTTGCCGGCCAGCTCGGGATCACGGAGGCGGAAGAGGCGCTCATCCGGATCGACCCGGGGTATCACACCGCGAGCACCGCGTCGCGGGTCGACGCGTTCGTGCTGCCCGGCGCCCTGCACTTCGCCGAGTACAATGCGGAATCGCCCGCCGGCGCCGGCTATACCCAGCGGCTCTGCGAGCTGTTCGACGGGCTCGACGTGATGGGGAAGTTCCGGGCTGGGCACGCCATCAGCTTCCATCGGCCGATCGACCGGCTGCTCGAGGCGCTGATAGCGAGCTATCGCGAGTGGGGCGGCACGGCGCTCCCGCCGGCCGTCGCCATCGTGGACTGGCGGGACGTGCCGACGTGGTCGGAGTTCGAGATCCTTGCCGACGCGTTCCGGACGGCCGGCGTGCCGGCGATCGTCTGCGATCCGCGGGAGCTGACGTTCGAGCACGGCTCGCTGACAGCACAGGGGCGGCGGATCGACCTCGTGTACCGCCGCGTTCTGATCAACGACATCGTCGCGCGGCGGGAGGAGTGCGAGGCGCTGGTCGCGGCGTGTGCGGCGCGCGCCGCCTGCGTGGCGAACACGTTCCGCTGCAAGCTCGCGCACAAGAAGGCGTTCTTCGCGGTTCTGACCGACCCTCGCAACGAGGGGATGTTCTCGCACGCGGAGCTGGACGTCATTCGAAGCCACGTGCCCTGGACGCGCGTGCTGCGGGACGGCGCCGCCGACAGGCACGGGCGTCGCACCGGACTGCTGGACGTCGTCCGCCGCGAGCGGGAGACGCTCGTACTGAAGCCGAACGACGAGTACGGCGGCACCGGCGTGACGCTCGGCTGGGAACAGGACGAGCGGGCCTGGGACGCCGCGGTCGACCGGGCCCTTGCCGATCCAGCCGGGACCTGGATCGTACAGGACAGGATTCCGGTGCGCCGCGAGACGTTCCCGCGCTTCGATGCGGATGGCCGGGTGACGATGGGAGACATGCTCGTGGATCTCGCGCCGTACCTCTTCCGCGGACGGATGGGCGGATTCCTCACGCGCCTGAGCGGAAGCGGCCTGGCCAACGTGACGTCGGGCGGAGGGCAGGTGCCGGCGTTCGTGGTGGACTGAGAGACAGCGGAGGTAAACTGACTCTGATTCACCCGTCTTCGTGCGTAGCAAGCCGCCACCGTGGTTGAGAGGGACGGAGGGGACGGAGAGAACGGAGGTTCACACGAAGGAACGGAGCGAACGAAGGACGAACGAAGGGGATACGGGCTGACACGGCACTCCACCCCGGTGGCGCTGCGCGACGCGCGACCGGGCCGGCCCTGCCGGCCGCGCCACCGGGGGCGTGCGTGCTCTGACCCTGCGTGCCCTTCGTTCGTTCTCCGTTCTCTTCGTTGCTTCGTGTTGACCTCCGTTGACTGCCCCGTTACCTCGACGACGATGTCGATAGAAACTGAACGCGACTGGATCGGTCTTTCGCGCGTCGGGCGCATCGTTCGTCTCACCCTCGACGCCCTCGAGCGGGAGGTGCGGCAGGGCGTGACGACGGCGGCGCTCGACCGCGTGGCGGCCGGCGTGTTTGCCGCGCATGGCGCGCGGTCCGCGCCAGCGCTCGTCTACGGGTTCCCGGGGACGGTGCTGCTCAGCGTGAACGACGAGGTCGTCCACGGCGTGCCCGGCGCGCGGGCGCTCGAGCGCGGCGACCTGATCAAGCTGGACGTGACGGCGGAGAAGGACGGCTACATGGCCGACGCGGCCCGCACGGTGATCGTGGGTGAGGGGTCGGAGACGGCGCACCGGCTGCGCGCGTGCGCGCGCGCCGCGTTCCGCCGCGCACTCGGCGTCGCGCGCGCCGGCCGGCGCGTCAGCGAGATCGGCCGCGTGATCGAAAAGGAGGTACGGAGCTGGGGCTTCCACGTCCTTCGAGGGCTGGACGGCCACGGCATCGGCCGGACGATTCACGAGCCCCCGACCGTGTTCAACTACTGCAACCCGCTCCAGGCCGACGTCCTGGCCGACGGCCTCGTGCTGACGATCGAGCCGATCATCAGCGCCGGTACCGGCCGCGCCGTCGAGGACGCGGACGGGTGGACCATCCGCACGGCCGATGGAAGCCTTTCGGCGCACCACGAGCACACGCTCGCGATCACGAAGGAGCGCCCGGTCCTCCTGACGTCGTTGTGATCGCGGCAGGCCGTGCGAGAGCTTCCCCACCTCTTCGAGAACAACCGCCGCTGGGCCGCGGACCAGGAAGCGCGCAGCCCAGGCTTTTTCCGGCGTCTGATCGGACAGCAGTCGCCCCAGTATCTCTGGATCGGCTGCTCCGACAGCCGTGTTCCGGCCAACGATATCGTCGGGCTGCTGCCAGGCGAGCTGTTCGTCCACCGCAACGTCGCGAACGTCGTGACCCACACGGATCTGAACTGTCTTGCGGTTCTCCAGTATGCCGTGGATATCCTGCGCGTCCGGCACGTCATTGTCTGCGGCCACTACGGGTGCGGCGGCGTGCTCGCCGCGCTCGAGGGAGCGAAACTCGGTCTGATCGACAACTGGCTGCGACACGTTCAGGACGTGAAGGCGAGGCATGCGGAGATCGTTGCCGCCGCGGGAAGCCGCGACAGGCGGCTTGACCGGCTCTGTGAGCTGAACGTCATCGAGCAGGCCGTGCGCGTCTGCGAGACCACCGTCGTCCAGGCTGCCTGGGGGCGCGGACAGCCGCTGTCGGTGCACGGGTGGATCTATCGCCTGGACGACGGGCGGCTGCGCGACCTGGGATTCTGCGTGGTGTCGCCCGACGCCGTCGCCGGCGTGCGGCGCGAGTCGCTCGCCGCACGCGCGCGTCCGGGGCGATCGTGAGACATCCGCTGTACAATTGACGTGATGACATTTGGTGCAGCCGCCGCCGATCTGATGCCGGGCGCGCGCAACGCGGTCGAGACCTGCCTCGGGATTCAGCCTGGCGAACGCGTCGCGCTCGTGGCCGACCAGGCCAGCCGTGACGTCGCGGCAGGCATCGAGCAGGCGCTCCTCGAGCGGGGCGCCGGCGCGAGCTGTCTGCTGATCGAGGCGGTGTGCGGCCGGCCGATGCGGACGCCCCCGCCGGCGGTCCTCGGCGCGCTCGAATCGTGCGATGCCGGGATCCTCTGCGTCCAGCCGCAGGAAGGCGAGCTGGGGACCAGGATGGCGATCGTGTCGGTGGTCGAACGCCGCCGCGTCCGCTACGCGCACATGGTGGGCGTCACGCCGAGGATCATGCGCGAGGGGATGCGCGCGGACTACAGGCAGGTCGATCGCCTCAGCGAGCGGCTGCGCGGCCGCATGCGTCGCGCGCAGTCGCTCAGGGTTCGCACCCCCGGCGGAACCGATTTCACCGCCACGTTCGATCCGAGGCTGGACTGGGTGAAGACGAGCGGTCTCATCAACCCGCGGTACTGGTCGAACCTCCCGGCCGGCGAGGTGTTCACCACGCCCGCATCGGTGGATGGGACATTCGTGTGCGACGGAACGGCCGGCGACTACTTCAACGCCAAGTACGGGAGTCTCGAGGGCGCGCCGCTCGTGCTGGAGATCGAGGACGGCCGTCTGGTCGCGGCGCACTCGGATCGCGGCGACCTCGAGCGCGATTTCTGGAGCTACACGCACACCGACGAGAACAGCAACCGCGTCGGCGAGCTTGCGTTCGGCACGAACCTCGGCCTGCGCGAGATGATCGGGATCCTGCTCCAGGACGAGAAGGTGCCCGGCGTCCACATCGCTTTCGGCGATCCATACGGAAGTCAGACGAATGCCGACTGGGCCTCGCGGACGCACGTGGACGTCCTCACGCGCGGCTGCGACGCCTGGATCGACGATGAGCAGGTGCTGTCGGCCGGCGAGTACCTGCTGGAGAGATTCGACATGAGCGTCGAACGTGCCGCCATGGAGTCGCAATGACGGTTGGATTGGCAGTAATGGCCGCGGCGTGGATGCTGGCGTCGGGGCAGCAGGCGCCGGCGGCAGGCCAGCTCGACCTGGCCTCTCCCAAGCTCCGCATCGAATGGGCCGAGTTCAAGAAGCTGTACGACACCCAAGCGATCGTCGTGGTGGACGTGCGCGGCGCCGAAGCGTTCGAGGCCGGCCACATCCCCGGTGCGCGCTCGGTTCCGCTCGACCAGGTGGAAGCCAGGACCGGGGAACTGAAGGCGGTCGGGAAGCCGATCGTCTTCTACTGTTCCTGACCGGCCGAAGCCACGAGCGCCCGTGCGGCGCTCACGCTGCAGCAGAAGGGGATGGACGCGCGCGCGCTCGCCGGCGGGCTCGGCAGGTGGTACCAGGAAACGGGCGGCAAGCTCGAGACGGGAAAATCACCAGGCGCGCAGGTACTCCCGCATCTGCGCCTTCCAATAGGGCCAGTCATGCCCTCCGCGAGGCCCCCAATCGTCCAGGTGATGGCGGATCCCCTTCCGGCTCAGAATCCCTGACAGGGTGTACGAGAAGCTGCTCTCCTCCCAGGGTCCGCAGCCAGTGACGATCCGGATCTCGCAGCCGGCGAGCCGTTCGAGAAGCCAGGGATCGGACAGGTTCGACAGGTAGTCGACGGGGTTGTGGAAGTAGAAGTTGTCGTCGTACATCCCATTCATGAACCGCCGGAGGTCGTACACGCCGGAGAGCGCGTAGCAGCGCCGGACCATATGCGGATATCGGAAGATCGTGTTGGCCGCGTGGTAGGCGCCGAGCGACGCGCCCATCGTCGTGATCGGTATCCCCGGGGTCTGGCAGTGGGCGTAGACGAACGGCACCACCTCGTCGCGGATGTACTCGTCGAACATCCGCTGCCGCCAGCTCCGGTGGAAGGGGTGCGCGGCGGAGTTGAGGAACGACTCGTGGCTGTTCGACCCGACGCAGAACACCTTGACGCGGCCCCTGTCGATGAACTCGCTCAAGGCGCCAATCATGCCCTGCCGCTCGAGTTCCCACTCGTCGCCGTGGCTCGTCGGAAACGCCAGCATCGGGAGCCCCCAGTGCCCGAAGACGGCCACGCCCATGTCGTGCTCGAGCCGGGGTGAGTGCCAATAGCGATGATCGATCTGCAATCAGCCAGCCCCCTCCGTTCCCTCCGTGCCCTTCCCTTCTTCCTTCTTCCTTCTTCCTTCTTCCTTATACCTTGCCTACACCCCACACCGCCCGTCCCGGCGTCGCACCGGTGTGCTCGCCGTCCTTCAGCACCTGGACGCCGTTGACGAAGACGTGCTTCACGCCAACGGCGTACTGGTGCGGCTTCTCGAACGTCGCACGGTCCACGATCGCCGCCGGGTCGAACACGACGATGTCGGCGAACATGCCCTCGCGGAGGAAGCCGCGGCGATCCAGCTCGAGGTTGGTGGCGGGCAGGCCCGTGAGGCGCCGGACCGCTTCGTGGAGCGGAATGACCTTCTCGTCGCGCACGTACCGGCCCAGCAGGCGCGCGAAGTTCCCGTACGCGCGCGGGTGCGCGGCCGACTTGATGAACGGCGGTTCCGGCGCCATGGACGCCGCGTCGGAGCCGAACGACACCCAGGGCAGCGCAATCTGCTTCCGGATGTTCGCTTCGTCCATCATGAAGTAGACCGTGCCCACCCTCGATCGATCTTCGAGGACGAGGTTCATGATCGTCTCGACCGGCTGCTCGCCGCGCAGTCTGGCGGCCTCGGCGAGCGTCTTCCCGGTGAGCGGCTTGAGAGCCTCGGACTTGAACTCCACGAGCAGCATCCGGTCCGGCGATCCTGCCGCGAGATACAGGTTCTCCCAGTCCGTCGTGGGTGTCTCGATGGCCTGGGCGATCTTCTTCCGCGTCGCGGGGTCCTTCAGCCGCTTGTAGGCTTCGTCGTAGCCGCCGTCGAGAACCCATGGAGGCATGGCGGCATCGAGTCCCGTCGCGCCGGCCGTGTAGGTGTACATGTCGGCGGTGATCTTCAGACCCCCTGCGCGCGCTTTTTCCACCATCGCGATCACGGTGTCCATCTTCGGCCAGTTCGCCTTGCCGGCGGCCTTGAGGTGATAGATCTCGGCCGGGATGTTCGCCTCGCGGCTGATGCGGATCAGCTCCCCGACCGCTTCGACCAGTCGGTTGCCCTCGCTGCGGATGTGCGAGATGTACTTGCCCCGGAACTCCGCCGCGACCTTGCAGAGCTCGATCAGCTCTTCGGTCGACGCGTAGAAGGCGGGCGCGTAGATGAGCGACGATCCGATCCCGAGCGCGCCGGCTTCCATCTCCCGGCGCACGAGCGCCCGCATCTCGTCCATCTGCTCAGGGGTCGGCTTCCGATCCTCCAGGCCGATCACGTGCTCGCGGATCGTCGTGGCGCCGATGAACGAGGCGACGTTCTGCGACACGCCGCGCCGCTCGAGCTCCCTGAGGTACGCCGACAGGGTCGTCCAGGTGATGTCGTACTTGATGTCGCCCATCTGCTCGACGGCGCGCTTCTTCATTGCGTCGTTGAGCGGGCCCATCGAGCTGCCCTCCCCGAAGATCTGCGTGGTGACGCCCTGGCGGACCTCGCCCTGCGAGCGGCCGTCCACCAGGAGCGACTCGGTCGACCAGGAGAGCATGTTGATGAAGCCGGGCGCGACCGCCAGCCCACGCGCATCGACTACCGCGTCGGCCGCCATGCTGCCGAAATCGCCTACGCCGGCAATCCGGTCGCCACGGACGGCGACGTCGGCGAGCCGCCCCACGGCGCCCGTGCCGTCGTAGACGGTGCCGTTGCGAATGACGAGGTCGAACGTCTGTAGCTGGACCGGCGCCGCGGCCGGCAGCGCCAGCGTCGTCAGGAGGGCAAGGACGAGAGACACCCGAGCGCCGATGAATCGCATGACCCTTCTTCCTTCTTCCTTCTTCCTTATCCCTTATCCCTTGTCAGCCCCCCTGGCCAGCCCGGGCGCTTCATGAACGCCGGCGGGACGGGCCGCGACGGCGGCGTCATCGTGTAGCGATACGCTTCGATCAGCCACGTCCCCTCGTGGCGCTTCACGACGAGCGTGAAGAACCCGTCCATCTGGGGGAGCGGCTGGCCGTCGCTGCCAAAGACACCTCGCAGCCCCCACTTGCCGTCGGCGACGGCAATGTCGTTGGAAAGGCAGCGGACGCTGCCCATCTGCATCGGGTGTTTCGATCCGCGGAACTCCCGGCGCGAGAACAGCTCATTGCGGTTATGAGTGATATACCTGGAACCGCGCTCGACCAGGCCGTCGGGATGCGCGATGTCGCCGAGAACCGACCAGAGGGCGCCGAGGCGTTCGGCGTCGGCATTCGCCCAGAAAGTGGCGAACTTGTCGGCGATCAGTCGGATCGCGCGGTCATCGCCGAGGGAGCACTTCTCGGGCAGTTGGCGAGGCGGATCCGGGCGCGCGGGCGCTTCCGTGCCGGCGGTAGGCGGCGTCTCGACCGTCCGCGGAGCCACCGTTGGGAGCTCCGCCACCCGCAGCGCGTCGATGTCGTCGAGCAGTGCGGCAACGATGGACTCCACGATTATCCGGCCCTTGTCGGCGGTGGCGAGCGTCGGGTCGCCCCAGATGCCGGAAGGGGAGTACGTACCCCGGCCTTCGGCGCGCCGGGTGAGGACGAACGGAGTGGAACGAGGCGCGTAGTCCCTCACCGCCCGCGACATGTCCACGGCGGCCGGATCGATGTACAGCATCATCGACGTTTCCACTTCGTCAGCGTGGCTGCCGCCCTGCTGCTCGCGCACGCCGCGCGCTACCTGGTCGAGCCTCGCGTCGAAGTCGGTGTAGCGGATCAGCAGACCCTCGGCCGAAAGCACTTCCGCCGCGGCGTCGAGCGCGCGAGCGGTCGAGATCCCGGTGTTCA
This sequence comes from Vicinamibacterales bacterium, assembly GCA_035455585.1. GTDB lineage: Bacteria > Acidobacteriota > Vicinamibacteria > Vicinamibacterales > 2-12-FULL-66-21 > DATIEW01. The sequence continues at coordinate 11,347 of DATIEW010000328.1, forward strand.
GGACGTAGAACCGTCGCGGGCCGTGGCGTGCGACGCTGCGCACGATGTCGACTGCCAGATCGCGGGCGGTGTTCAGCGAGAGGGAAGTCGAGCCAGGATACTCGAGGAACGCGGGATAATAGTGATACGTCACCGCCGGAGCGACCACGACCGGCGTCGCGTCGGCCACGCGCCGCGCGAGGTACTCGGCAAGGGTCAGGTCGTTGCGGAGGCGCAGGTGCGGCCCGTGTTCCTTGCTGGCCGCGCCGAGGGGCAGGACGACGACGGCTTCTGGGGTGAGGAGCCGTTCGGCCTCTGGCCACGCGACCGTTTCGAGTCGAATCCCGCGGGCCCCCGTTCCATCTCTCTGCACGGCCGGAGCGGGCGAAAGCGCTGCGACCGAGGTGACGATCGCGGCGAGCGTGGTGGTGCGCATGTGCGTCCCCCGAGTAATCCGACGTGCGTACTCCGGTCAGAGCCGGGAGTACCGCGTCCGTCGCGCGTATAGTACCCGAGGTCGGGCCTGCGCCGGCGGGGTTGCAGTTGACCAGACAGTAACGATGGCCGATTGGGACGCGGGACGGTATCACAGGCTGTCGGACCCCCAGTTCGGGTGGGGGCGCCGTGTGCTCGAGCGTCTGGCGCCGGTGGCCGGGGAGCGCGTGCTCGACATCGGATGCGGCACCGGCCGTCTGACGAGAGAGCTGGTCGACGTCATGGGCGAGGGGCACGTGGTGGCGGTCGATCGCTCGGAGGCGATGCTGAAGGAGGCGTCCCGCGGGGACTGGCAGTATCGCGGCAGGCGGCTGCACGACGTGTCGGAGCGTCCGATGCGGGTGCACTTCGTACGCGCGGACGCGGCGCGGCTTCCGTTTGCCGCCGCGTTCGATGCGGTGTTCAGCACGGCGACGTTCCACTGGGTTGCCGATCATGACGCGCTCTTCGCCGGCATCTATCGGGTGCTCGCGCCCGGCGGCAGGCTCGTGGCCCAATGCGGCGGCGGCCCGAATCTGCGTGTCCTGCACGACCGCGTGCACCGCCTCATGGAATCCAGGGAGTACCGTTCCTACTTCACCGATTGGCGCGATCCCTGGCACTATGCCGAGGTGCCGGCGACGATGATCCGGCTGGAGCGCGCCGGGTTCTCGGCCGTCAACGTGACGCTCGAGCCGGCCCCGACGCCGATGCCTGACGCGGAGCGGTACACCGATTTTCTGTCGTGCGTGTGCGTGCGATACCACGTCGCCCGGCTCCCCGAATCCGTGCAGCCGTCGTTCGTGGCCGCACTGACACGCGAGGCGGGGTGCGACGATCCCCCGTTCACGCTCGATTACTGGCGGCTGAACATCTCGGCGCGGAAGCCGGCCGGCGCCGAGCAGGCTGCGTGACGACCGCGCCGGTTCCCGGCGTCCCGGTCCCGTACGCGGAACGGGCCCGGGAACATGCGGGGCGGCGCGATCTCGAGGCGCGTCTCTCGGTACGGATTTCCCGTTTTCGTCTGGCCACGTTTCTTCCCGCCGCCGCGCTGATCGTCTGGCAGCTCGCGCGCGGCTTTGCCCCGCTCCCCCTCGCCGCGGCAGTCCTGCTGTTCGTCGCGTTCGGTGCGCTGGTCGTATGGCATGCGCGCGTCGACGAGCGCGTCGCGTGGCACGACGCCCTCCGGCTCGTCAACGTGCGGGCGGACGCGAGAGGCGAGCGCCGCTGGGCGGACCTGCCCGACTTCGATCCGCCCGGCACGCTCGACGCTGGCGCCCACCCGTATGCCGTCGATCTCGATCTGTTCGGTCGGGCTTCGCTCGCGCAGTGGCTCGGGCCGGCTGCGACCGCCGGCGGCAGCCGGAGCCTCGCGGCGTGGCTCCTGCACCCGGCGCCCCGGCAGGCCATCGTCGAGCGCCAGCAGGCCGTGGCGCGGCTCGCGCCGCTCGACGACTGGCGGGAGCGGTTCTTTGCGTGCGGGGTGCTCGCGTCCGATGCTGGCCAGGCCGAGATCGACAGGTTCCTCGGGTGGGCGGAGGGACCCGAGGCGTTCGGGCGGCATCGTCCCGCCGTACGGATGGCCGTGCTCCTCATCACGGCGTCGATCTGGGTCCTGTTCGCGCTGTGGCTGTTCGGCCCCGTGACGCGTGCGTACTGGCTGCTGGCGGTTCTGGCCGGGATAGTCCTCTCGTTCGGACTGCTGCGGCCGATCGTGACAGCCTTCGATCGCGCGGACAGCGGTCAGCGGACGCTGGGCCGCTACGCCGCGCTCCTGGCGCACGCGGTTGCCGCCCCCACGGCGGGCGCCCGGCTCGAGTCGGTTCACCGGCGTCTGTCGGCGGGGGGATCGGACGCGCCGGCCAGCATGCGGCGGTTGAACCGCATTCTCGGCTTCGCCGATCTCCGCCGCGGCGCGGCGATCTTTCACTTCATCATCCACGCGCTCACGCTCTGGGACTTCCATGTCTTCTTCGCCCTCGAGCGCTGGCGTCTTCGATACGGCAGGCACGTCCGGGAGTGGTTCGAGGCCCTCGCGGAGCTCGACGCGCTCGCGGTGCTCGCGTCGGTCCGGCGCGACAACCCCGGGTGGTGCACCCCGCAGATCGTCGGCCTCCGGCAGATCGACGCCGTATCACTCGGCCACCCGCTCATCCCCGACTCCAGGCGCGTCCCAAACGACGTGTCGATCGGGCCCCCCGGCACGCTCCTCCTGGTTACGGGTTCCAACATGTCCGGCAAGAGCACGCTGGTGCGCGCCGTCGGGCTCAACGCCGTGCTGGCGCAGGCAGGATCCTGCGTCTGTGCCGCGAGCTTCAGCATGCCGGAAGTGGACCTGCAGAGCTGCATCCGCGTCCAGGATTCGCTCGAGCTTGGACTCTCGTATTTCATGGCTGCGCTGGCGCGGCTGAAGGGGGTAGTCGATGCCGCGGAGCACGAGCGCCAGGATCGGGTACTGGTGTACCTGCTGGACGAGATCCTGCAGGGCACCAACAGCGTCGAGCGCGGGCTCGCCGTGCGCGCGGTCGTCCGCCACCTGCTCGATGCGGGGGCCATAGGCGTCATGACCACGCACGATCTGTCGCTGGCGGAGGAAGAACCGCTGTCGAACGCCGCACGGCTGGTGCACTTCACCGAGATCGTCGACGATCACGGAGGCATGCGGTTCGACTATCGCCTCCGGCCCGGCCTCGCAACGTCGCGCAACGCCCTGCGCCTGATGCAGATGATCGGAATCGAACTGTAGCAGGGCCGCTGAAGGACGCCAACTGAGCGGGCCTGCGTGTCAACTCCCAACTGCCAATTCCCAACTCCCAAGCTATTCGGAACTTGGGAGTTGGGAGTTGGAGATTGGGTGTTTACGCAGCGGCTCTATCGCGCGGCTCCACCGGCATGCCCCGTCCCCCTCCGCAGCGCGAAGGGCGTTGTGCGGACCGCATGGTGCGCGAGTGCGCGCGGATGCAGCCAGCACAGGGTGGCCGCCTTGAGCGCCGCACGACTCCACTCGTGCTGGCGGACGTGGGTGCGGATCTCATCCGACAGGTGCGCGCCGTAGAAGTCCCGCCGTACGCGCCAGCCCTCGTAGTAGGCCTCGAGCAGAGCCGGATCGTGCTGGACGAACGGCCGCTCCCGCCGGAGAACCGTGAGGCTTCCGTGCAGCATCCGCGAGGCACCGCCCCTCACGGAGCCGTCGCGCTTCCGATGGTACGCGACCACCTGACCGTGATCGTGGACGGGGCTGGAGCGGGCGATCTGCAGGCACAACCCGTAGGCGGCCGCGCCGTCGGCCGTGGGATCGAGCCCTCCGGTGCGCTCGACGGCTTCGCGCCGGAACATCGCCATGGCGGGCATCCAGACGTAGTTGCGCTTCAGCAGCTCCCGGTAGTGGTCGCGCTCGACCCGCGCCTGTTCCGGCATCGGCAGCACCGTCCCGTCCGGCGCCAGCGCCCTGCAGCGGCCGAAGACGAAGGCGGCGGCCGGGTGGGCCGCGAGCTCGGCGGCGCCGACGTCGAGCGCCCCAGGCGCGAGCATGTCGTCGGCGTCGAGGAACACGACGAAGCGGCCGCGGCTCTCGCGAAGGCCGCGATTCCTGGCGCGCGCCGGCCCTTCGTTGCGCTGCCCGAACCACCGGACCCCGGCAAACGAGCGGCACACCGCCGCGGTATCGTCCGTCGAGCCATCGTCGATCACGATGATCTCGGTGTCGCCCGGTGAAGAACGCCAGGCGCTGGCGATTGCTTCGCCGAGGAAGCACCCCTGGTTGTAACAGGGAATGATGACCGAGACGAGCGGCGCCGGGCCAAGCATCGACATGGACGGGAAGCAAGAACGGAGCCGGGAAGTACAGGAGATCAGGAGATCAGGAGGAATGAACACGAGATCAGGAGATCAGGAGATGGGAGATTGGAAAGATGGCGATTCAGGATGCCGTTCATCACGTGGAAGGTGATCCAGGACTGTCGAGTTCCTGGCCTCAACAGCAGAGCCCGGCGAAAGGAGGAAACACGGCTTGCGTAGCGACTTGCGACAGAAGCCGGTCGAATTTCCATACGTGCCCTTCCGACCATGCATTTTCTGCACACGGGCTACCGACCCACGGAGCGTGGCAGAGATTGGATATACTGCCGGACCATGACAGGCGGAGAGCGTACGGAGGATGTCGGCGGCCCTCGAGGTCTCTATGTACTCGTTCTGGTCACTGAGGCCGTCGTGGTCGTCGCGCTCTGGCTGCTCGGCCGGATATTCGGATGAGGCGGGCGATGGGCAAGGGGCGATGGCCACGGGGCAAGGGGAACGTCCGTTTTGATTCTCCGCTATGCCCTCCCGTGAATGATCCCTGTCATGAACCCCCGTCATGAACTTCGTCGACTGGCTCGTCGTTGCCGGCTACCTCGTCTGGATTGTCTGGGACGGCCTGAGGCGGACAAAGGGTTCGTCCGCGGTGGAGGGTTACTTCCTCGCCAATCGCAGCCTTCCGTGGTGGGCGGTGGGGCTGTCGGTGATGGCGACGCAGCTGAGCGCCATCACGCTGGTTGGCACCACCGGCCAGGGCTACGCGGACGGCATGCGGTTCGTGCAGTTCTACTTCGGCCTGCCGCTGGCGATGATCATCCTCTCGGTCACGCTCGTCCCCTTCTTCTATCGCGCCCGGGTCTACACGGCGTATGAGTATCTCGAGCAGCGGTTCGATCTGAAGACGCGCACGCTGGCGAGCCTCCTGTTCCTGCTGCAGCGCGGGATGTCGTGCGGCGTGATCATCGCGGCGCCGGCCGTGATCCTGTCGATCATCCTCGACTGGAACCTGACGCTGACCATTCTCGCCATCGGCGCCCCCACCGTGCTCTACACGATGCTCGGAGGCGTGCAGGCGGTGACGTGGACCGACGTCAAGCAGATGGTAGTCATCGTTGCCGGTGTGCTCGCCGCCGTGGCCGTGCTCATCCTCGGCCTGCCTGACAATGTGGGCGTTGGCGATGCGCTGCGCGTTGCGGGCGCGGCCGGGCGGATGAACGCGGTCGACTTTCGTTTCGACATCAGGCAGACCTACACGTTCTGGTCGGGATTGCTGGGCGGGCTCTTCCTGATGCTGTCCTACTTCGGGTGCGACCAGAGCCAGGTGCAGCGGTATCTCACGGCGAGATCAATCGACGAGGGCCGGCGCTCGCTGCTCATGAGCGCGTTCTTCAAGATCCCGCTGCAGGCGCTCATCCTGCTGACCGGCGTGCTGGTGTTCGTCTTCTACCTCTTCAATCAGCCGCCGATGCTGTTCAAACGCCTCCCCACCGAGCGGATCGAGGAGAGCGGCCGGGCGTCCGAGCTTCGCGCGCTCGAGAGCGAGTTCGCGGAGGCGTTCGACGTCCTGCGGCGCCGCTCGGTGGATCTTGCGGCCGCCGACGGCGAGGCGGAACGAGGACAGGCGCGCCAGGCATTCGCGGCCGCCCACGGCGACATCAGAGCCGTCCGGGCCCGGGCGGCGCTGCTCGTCCGCGACGTGACCGGCGACGAGAGCTACGCAGACTCCACGGGCGACACGCCGGCGCCGGACGTCAACTATGTGTTCCCGACCTTCGTCACCACGAGGCTGCCGGTCGGGCTGGTGGGCCTGATGATTGCCGCGATCTTCGCGGCCGCGATGTCGAGCATCGCCGCCGAGCTGAACTCGCTGTCGGCGGCGACGGTCATCGATATCTACCGGCGGCTCGTCCGGCCCGGCGCCACGGACGCCCATTACCTGGCCGTTTCCAGGACAGCGACCGCCTTCTGGGGGCTTTTCGCCTGCATTGTCGCCACGTTTGCCGCCGGCCTGGGATCGCTCATCGAGGTCGTCAACCGGTTCGGGTCGTTTTTCTACGGCTCGCTGCTGGGGGTGTTCGTGCTGGCGCTCGCCTTCCGTCAGGCCAACGGCCACGGCGCGTTCACCGGCCTGATCGCCGGCATGACGACGGTCGCCATCGTCGCGTTGAGTCCCGGGACGAGGGACATCTCGTTCCTCTGGCACAATCCGATCGGCGTGGTGGCCGTCGTCGTCGTGGGGCTGGTCGTGAGCCGGAGCTGGAACAGGAGATCAGGAGGTCAGGAGTAGGAACAGGAGATCAGGAGATCAGGAGATCGGGTGGGTCAAGATCGGGAGATCAGGAGATCAGCCTCGCCGCGGCGGCGGACCGCCGGATTGAACAAGGGTGTAACTCCAACCCGGCGCGTGCACAACAAGCCTATCCGGACGGCGGCGCGAACTTGC
>DATIEW010000329.1:0-6133 GCA_035455585.1 Vicinamibacterales bacterium
GCGGCCGAAGCGAACAGGACCTACCGCGCTCTCCGGCTTCAGGGTCGCGCGACTCTCGGGAATCTCTCACGCACGCGCCTGCGCGTCTCGCCGGGCACAGCGGTCATCGCCGCGTATGCCGTCAACGAGCTTCCCCCGGCCGTACGCGCCGAACTGCTGGCCAGGCTGCTCGACGCCGGCGGGCGCGGCGCGCGGCTGCTCATCGTGGAACCGATTGCCAGGCGGACCGCCCCATGGTGGGGCGAGTGGAGTCGGGCGTTCGAACACGCGGGCGGCCGGGCCGACGACTGGCGATTCCCTGCAGCCCTTCCAGAGTTTCAGCGGAGGCTCGCCCGTGCCGCAGGCCTCGATCCGAGCGAGCTGACAGCGCGGTCGCTGCATAAAGCCTGACTCACTCGAAACTGCGGCAGGATCCGACGGGGAGTCGAATGGCAGATATGCGCCGTGCGTTCACCGCGTCACGCTTGACGGTCCCTGACCCTGATGTCCGGTTGGCGCAAGGGTGACAGCGCTCTCCTCGACGCCGAGTCCCTTGACCGCCGTCACCTCGAACTGGAGGCGATCGTAGCGCACGACGTCGCCGACCCGCGCCGGCCTGCCGAGCAGCGTGAGCACCAGTCCGCTGACGCTGTCCACATCCTCGTGTTCCAGATCGATGTCGAACTGCTGGCCCAGCTCGTCGAGGCGTATCGTACCTGACACGCGCAGCCGTCCGTCGCGATCCCGGTACATCTGCTGCGCTGTTCCGGTTCCCTCCTCGATGTCCCCGACCACCTCTTCGAAGAGATCCTCGAGCGTGACGATGCCGGCCGTGCCGCCGTGCTCATCGATCACGAGGACCATCTGCGTTCTCTCGCGCCGCATCGTCGAAAGCACGGCGTCGAGCGGCGCCGTCTCGGGCAGGAGCGGCACCGGCCGGGCATGGTCGGGCCGTATGGACTCCCCGGCCAGGAGCACGCGCAGCAGGTCCTTGATGTGGATCATTCCTATGACGTGGTCGAGGTCGCGCTCGATGATCGGATAGCGGGTGTGCGGGGCGCGGCCGAGCAGCTCGCGGGCGCGGTCGGAGGTGCTCCCGACGGGAATGCCGTTGATGCGGACGCGCGGAACCATCACTTCGCCCGCCGTGAGATCGCCGAACTCGAACAGCTCCTGCAGCATCCTGCCGGCCTCGGCGCGCAGAGCGCCCAGCTCCTCGCTCTCCTGCACGACGAGCGCAAGCTCCTCCGGCGTGTAGTACTGGTCGGCCGTCTGCGCCTGCCGCCGGATGCCGAACGCCTTCAGTACGTACGTGCCGGTGCCGTTCAGGATCGCCACGAGCGGGAAGAGGATCGTCTTCGTCCACAGCATCGGCGGGGTGATCCAGAGCGCCATGCGTTCGGCGTACTGCAGCGCGAGCGACTTGGGGACCATCTCGCCGACGACGATGTGGAAGTAGGTGAGTACGGCGATGGCCGCAGCGCTCGCCAGGCCGTGCGAGGCGAGCCAGGCCGGCGCACCGGCGCCGCCGAGCAGCTGATAGATGCCGTCGGCGAGTACGTGCTCGCCGTACATGCCCAGACCGAGGCTGGCGGCGGTGATCCCGAGCTGAGCGGTGGCGATGTAGCGGTCCTGCCGGCGCGGATCGCGCAGCACCGCCTGCACCGCCGCCGCAAGGCGATTTCCCTCCGCCGCGCGGGCGTCGATCGCTGCGCGCGGCGCGCCGACGATCGCGAACTCCGCCGCGACGAAGATGCCGTTGAGCGCGATCAACGCCGAGATGATGAGGAACTCCGTCACACCCGATGCTCCATTCGCAGCCGCGGCGAAACGATGAGTGAAGTAACGGCGCCCCCCTCGACCGCTTCGATCTCGATGTTCGCGCCGTTGACGGACACGACCTCTCCGGGCGCGGGAACGCGTCCCAGGCTCGCCGCCACGTGAGCGCCGATCGTGTCGCTCCCGCCCTTCCACTCGGATCCCAGCACCTGCGCCGCCTGCTCCAGCCGCATCCTCCCTGGCAGCCGCAGCCGTCCGTCGGACAGCACGATCGCCCGGAGCTGCTCGGCCTTGAACTCGTCGGCCACGCCGCCGAGCAGCTCCGCGAGGACGTCTTCGAGCGTGATCAACCCGGCCACGGACCCGGCGGCGTCGACGACGAGCGCCTGCTGGCTGCGATGCTCGCGCAGGAACGTCAGGATCCGATCGGCCGGCATCGTGTCGGCCACGCGGAGGATCGGTCTCAGCAGCGGAAGCGCCGACGTTGGACTGGTGCCTGTCACGAAGCTGCTCACGAGATCCTTCGTGTGCAGGATGCCGACGACCTCGTCGAGCGTCTGCCGGTAGACCGGCATCCGGCTGTACGGGCTGGCGGCAACGCGTCTGATGACCTCCGGGAACGGTGTGGACGCCTCGATCGCGTCCAGCCGCGAGCGGGGGACCATCAGCTGGCTGGCCGACCGAAGCCCGAGCCGCAGCGCCCGGTGCAGACGCACCTGCTCCTGCGGCTCGAGCAGGCCGCCGTCGCGGCTCTCGGCGATGAGCAGCTCGATCTCCTCGGGCGAGTGCACGTGGCGGTGGCTGGTCGTCGGCACGCGCAGCAGCCGCAGGAGGAGGAGACCGCTGCCGTTCAGCACGGCAATCGACCATTTGAGCACGGTGCGCGACCAGAGCATGGGGAGCAGCGTGAACAGCGCCGTCTGCGTGGGGAACTGAAGCGCGACCGACTTGGGGACCAGCTCGCCCAGGATCACCTGGCCGGCGGTGAGGGAGAAGAGCACGATCAACGCTGCGGCCGAGAGCGCGGACTCGACCGCCACGCCAAACCACGAGCCGAGCAGTGGAACGAGCGGCGGGGCAAGCGTCGCCTGGCCGTACGCGCCCAGCACGAGGCTGGACAGCGTGATCCCGACCTGGCAGACGGCGATGTAGCGATCGAGCTCCCGGCCGTCTTCCAGGATTGGCAGCAGGCGGGTGGCGAGCGCATCGCCGTCCTCAGCCATCCGCCTCAGCCGGCTGCGCCGTACTCCCACGGCAGCGAACTCGGCAGCAACGTACAGCGCGTTGAGGAGGATCAGCGCGACGATGACTGCCGCAACCAGCAGCATGCCGCGGGATCGTACTACGAGAGGGGCCTCCTACTCCGCACGCAGGGCGATGACCGGATCCACGCGGGCAGCGCGCCGGCCAGGAACGTAGCTGGCCACGGCCGCGACCCCGCAGAGGATGCCGGCGACCGCCAGGAATGTCAGGGGATCTCCCGGTGTGACGTCGAAGAGCAGGCTCTCCATGAGCCGGGTGAGCGGCAGCGCCCCGGCGGCCCCCAGGGCGGTGCCTGCTGCTGCGAGCAGCATCGCCCGGCCGACGACCATCCGCAGCACATCTCGCCGGTCGGCGCCGAGGGCCATGCGGATGCCGATCTCCTGCGTGCGTTCGGTCACGCTGTAAGCGATCACCCCGTAGATGCCGACGGCTGCCAGCAGCAGCGCCGCTCCCGCGAAGATCCCCAGCATCAGCATCGTCACCCGACGTTCGGCGACCGAGTCGGCCACCACCTCGTCCATCGTCCGGACGTCGGCGACCGCGAGCTCCGAATCGAGCGCGCGGACGATCGAGACGACGGCGCTGGCCAGCGGACGAGGGTCGCCGGCTGCGCGGATCGCGATCGTCATCGAGCCGTAGGGGTCGCGCGGGTAGGGCCAGTACGTCATTGCCCGGGACTCGACGTCGAGGCCTGCGTGCCGCACGTTGCCGACGACCCCGATGATCTCGTCCTCGCGCCTGTTGGACCACGAGATGCTGATGCGCTTGCCGATCGGATCCTCGTCGGGCCAGTGGCGGCGCGCCATGACCTCGTTGATCACGACGCGGTTCGCGGCGTCGGCGGCGTCATCTTCTCTGAACAGCCGGCCCCTGATGAGCGGGATACCCATCGCCCGGAAGTAGCCGTTCGTGGCGACACGCACATCGGTAACCGGCTCCTCGCCGAGCGGCGGCTTCGGCTGTCCGATGACGTCGTAGCGTGTGGCAGCGCCCAGGCCAGTCAGCGGCAGGAAGCTGACGGCCCCCGCGCCGTGGACGCCCGGCAGCCGGTCCACCCGTTCGAAGAATCGGCGGAAGAAACCAATGCGCCGGGCGTCGTCGTACCGCGAACCTGGCAGCCCAACGTCCATCGTGACCGTTCGCTCCGAATCGAACCCGGGGTCGACCCGGAGGAGCTGCGCGAAGCTGCGCACCAGCAGACCGGCGCCGACCAGCAGGATGAGTGCCAGCGCGACTTCTACGATGACGAAGGCGCCGGCCGTCCGCTTGCCGCGCGAGGCAGCGGCGGACCGGCCGCCCTGCTTGAGCGCTCCGATCAGTTCCCGACCGGAAGCGCTCAGCGAAGGGAGGAGCCCGAAGACGAGGCCGGCCAGTATCGACACGCCCGCGGTGAAAGCCAGGACCCAGCCGTCGATGGCGACAGTGTCGAGACGCTGAATCGGCAGACGGATGGCCACCACGGCGCGAAGCAGGTGGACCGCCCACCACGCGAGCAGCAGCCCCGCCGATCCGCCAAGGACCGCCAACAGAAGGCTTTCGGCCAGGAGCTGTCTGACGATTCGTCCTCGTCCGGCGCCGAGCGCCGCGCGCACGGCGAGCTCGCGCTGGCGGGACGCTGCCCGGGCGAGCAGCAGGTTCGCGACGTTGGCGCACGCGATGAGCAGGACGAGCGCGACGGCGCCGAGCAGAATCAGCAGCGTCGGCCGCACGTCGCCCGTGAGCTGTTCCCTGAGCGGGACGACGCGGGAGGTCCAGCCGGTGTTGAAGCTCGGAAAGAGCCGCGTCAGCACCGCGCTCACCCGCTCCATGTCCTGCTGCGCGCGATCCACAGTGATCTGCGCTCTCAGGCGCGCCGCGACGATGAGCGATCGGCCGCGCGGCGTGCGTGAGGCCTCGGTGAGCCCGATCGGCATCCAGATGTCCACGGTCTGGTCGAGAAACGAGAAGCCCGGAGGCATCACGCCCAGCACCGTGTGCGGAACTCCATCGACGATCACCGTCCTCTGGAGGATCGAGGGATCGGCCGCGAAGCGGCGTCGCCAGAGGCGGTCGCTCATCACCAGCACGGAGCTGTCAGGAATGTCGTCTTCGGTGGTGAATGCCCGGCCCGTCGAGGCCCGTACGCCCAGCACGGTGAAGAACGGCGCGGTGACGAGCTGGACGGGAATCTCCTCGGGCTCGCCGGCGCCCGTCAGCGTGACCGTGAACGTGATCGTGGCGGCCGCCATGTCCTCGAACGATTGCTGCATATCGCGCCAGTGCAGGAAGTTGCCGGCAGACACGACGTTGCTCTTTCGATCGCGCGGGAGGTTGTGCTCCCACACGACGGTCAGACGATCCGGATCGTGGTAGGGCAGAGGCCTGACGAGCAGCGAGTGGACTACGCTGAAGACAGCCGTGTTCGCGCCGATGCCGATCGCCAGCGCCGCGATGGCTGTGGCGGTGAAGCCAGGCGATCGCAGGAGCAGCCGGCCACCGTGGCGGATGTCGTGAAGGAATGTGGACATCGCAGGTTTCCAGAGAAGACAGACGCGAGTGCCTTGGGAGTTGGGAGTTGGAGTTTGGGTGCTGGCACGGCTCTCTCTGATCAGCGTCCGATGGCGCCGATGGCCCAGGCGGCTTGACGCCGGACCGCCGCTTCGCTGTCCTTGAGCGCTGCAACCAGTCCGGTGAGGGCGCGCGAATCGCCGATCGCGCCCAGCGCCCAGGCGGCCCGGCTTCGAACCGACGCGTCGTCATCATCGAGCGCGGCGACCAGTGTGGTCACCGCGCGTGGGTCGTCTATCGCGCCGAGCGCCCAGGCTGCCTGCGAACGTACGCTGCTGTTTCCGTCCTTCAGCGCGGCGAGCAGCGGCTCGACGGCACGGGCGTCATCGATGGCGCCAAGCGCCCACGCGGCCTGGCAGCGCACACCCGCATCGGCGTCCTGGAGCACCGTCACGAGAGCCGGCACGGCAGCCGCATCGTCCAGCGCGCCGAGCGCCCATGCCGCCTGCTTGCGAACGAGGGTCTCCTGGTCGCGGGCGGCGCCGATGAGCGCCTTGACCGCACGCGTATCATCGAGCGCGCCCAGCGCCCACGCTGCGTTCCGGCGCGCAATCCACGACGGAGA
>DATIEW010000330.1:0-4251 GCA_035455585.1 Vicinamibacterales bacterium
CACGCTGCTGCAGCGCCGCGGGATCTCCGTCACGATCTACGCGAAGGACGTGCCGCCGAACACGACGTCGAACGTCGCCGGCGCGCAGTGGGGCCCGTTCAGCGTGTTCGATCCCGGGCAGACGACCGCCGCGTTCGACGCGCAGTTCACGGAGGCCGCAAGCCGTTCGTGGCGGCTCTTCCAGGAGCTCCCGCGATCGACGTACGGCATCAGGTGGATCGAGAACTACGCGACCAGCGATTCGGCCTTCACGCAACCCCTCGAGAGCAGCTTCTACGTGGACGCCGAAGACCTCGGCCCGCGCGATCACCCGTTCCCGGCGCGCTACGTACGCCGGTTCACGACGATGCTCATCGAGACGTCGACGTACCTGACGGCGCTCGTACGTGATTTCCGTCTGGCCGGCGGGCGCATCGTCGTACGGGACTTCACGGCGCGCGCGGAGCTCCTCGAGCTGGAGGAGCCCGTCGTCTTCAACTGCACCGGACTCGGTTCGCGGGCGCTGTTCGAGGACGATCAGTTGACGCCCGTCAAGGGACAGCTGACGTTCCTGCTGCCGCAGCCCGAGATCGACTACATCACGCTCGGCCGGAGCCTCTACATGTTCCCGCGCACCGACGGCATCCTGCTGGGGGGCTCCTTCGAGCGGGGCGTCTGGTCACTGGATCCCGATCCGGGGATCGAGCGGCGGATACTCGAAGGACACCGGCAGTTCTTCGACGCCATGCGGTAGCGTGACGAGTAGGGAGGATTCCCATGCGAAAGGCTCCACTCCCCCAGCGTCGTCCTCTCCTCGCAACCGTGTGGCACGAGAATCGGCCTCCGGAGGGGTGGAATGCCAGACCCGGAACGGGTATCGAGCCAGATGGCTTTGCAAGCGTGCGGGGCGGAGAGTGGGCGCCGTCAGCGGATGGGCGCGATGCGCCGAAGCTCGTCGAAGAAGTTGAACAGCAGCACGAGCTGCGCGGCGCTCGTGTCGGAGATCGGCGGCACCGGCGTCACGGCAAACCGCTCTCCGTCGGGGTGCAGATCGAAGCCGGGTCCATAGGCGGACACCGGCGGGGTGGCCGAAAACACGGTCTCCGTCCACGGCCGTGGCCTCGAGGCCGCAAACGCGCCGCCGCTGACGGTGTAGGGGACCACCATCATTCGGGTCTGGCCGGAGCCGGCGTAGTACAGCTCGCTCTTCCTCGGCGCCCAGGCTACCAGGTTCCCGCCGCCGTTGGACACCTGCACGCGCTCCCCCAGCCCCGGAAACGGCTGCACGTAGATCTCGAACTGGCCGCTGTCCAAGGCGGCGTACGCCATCCATTTGCCATCCGGAGAGATCCGGGCGTTCGCCTTGAGGAAGGCGCCGCCGATCAGCGTCTCCGGCGTGCCGGCCTTCACCGCCGGGCCGTCGCGATGGATCGGCAGGACGCCAAGCTCCTGGCGGCCTGTGGCCGGATCGCCGGCATGAAACACCACCCGCTGTCCCTCCGGATCAATCGAATCGGGTATCTGCGACGTTTCGCTGGTCGTGAGCCGCACCGCCGAGCCGGTGCCGTCGGCTCGCTGCCAGAACAGATTGAGGATGCTCGAGTCCCGGGCTGACGCGAACACCAGACCGGTCCCATCTGGCGTCCACACCGGGCCAATATCCGTACCCGGATTCGTCGTGACCCGGGTCAGGATGTCTCGCTCCCAGTCGTACACCCAGATGTCGAACTGAGGCCCATCCGCGATCGCCATCGCCAGCCGCCTGCCGTCCGGAGAGAAGCGCGGGAAGCCATAGGCGGCTGGCTTCGTGCGCAGCGGCGTCAGGGCGCCGGCCTGTGTCAGCCACATCACCGGCGCCTGCCGCGCAATGCGGCCACACGCCTCAACCCCTCGGCCGATCCGAACACGATGACGTCGTCGTCTCCCCACCATCCGCCCCGAAACGTCGGCGCCGCGCAAATCGAGGTCACCTGACCGCCATCAGTGGCGACCTTCTTCAGCGCGCCGTCGGCGAAGAACGCGACCGATCGGCCGTCCGGAGAGAAAAACGGGGACTGCCCTCCTTCGGTCCCGGGCAGCCGCTGGGCGTCGAGACGATCGAGCTGACGGATGTAGATGACGGAACCAAACGCGTCGGCCGGCGGCCGTCCGGAAAACGCCAGGACCTTGCCGTCGGGTGAAAACGCCGCTCCGTAGAGGGCGGCCGGCTGGGGAGTGCCGAGATCGACGAGCAGCCTGACGGGCGAGGCTGGTGCGGGCGGGCGCTGGAACCACAGGGGCCATGCCAGCAGGGCAAGCGCGACGACGAGTCCGGCGGCCGCGGCCGCCCACCACGTCCAGCGCCTGCGATCGGGTCCGGCGGTCTCGTCCGACTCCGCAGGCGATTCGGCGAGCTCGAGGCGCGCGATGCCGACGTGCGGCAGCCGCTTCCGGACCTCCTTCCGCAGGCATCGCCGCAGGAGCGACCGGACGGCCGGCGGCGTGTTCGCGGGCAGGGCGGCCCACAGCGGCTCGTCGCGCAGGATCGACACGTACACCTCGCTGACGTCGGAGCCTTCGAACGCACGCTTGCCGGTCAGCATCTCGAACAGCACGCAGCCGAAGGCCCAGATGTCCGCCCGCCGATCCACGGGGCGCCCTTTGGCCTGTTCAGGGCTCATGTACGCGGCGGTGCCCAGGACGACGCCCGCGTGCGTCATCGCCGGGGTCGTGATGGTCGGGGAGTTCGCCATCGGGCCGAGAGACGAGTCGTACGACGGCGCCACCGCCTTCGCGAGCCCGAAGTCGAGCACCTTCACCGTCCCATCGGGCCGCACCTTGATGTTCTGCGGCTTCAAGTCCCTGTGGATGATCCCGTGGTCGTGCGCGCTCTCGAGCGCGTCGGCAATCTGGGCGGCGATTGGCATCGCCTCGTCCAGTGCCATGGGGCCGCTGGCTACGCGCTCCGCGAGCGTGGGACCCTCGACGAACTCCATGGCGAGCGCGCGGAACGTGCCCTCGCCCTTCTCGAAGCCGAAGACCTGGGCGATGTTGGGATGGTTCAGCGACGCGAGGGTCTGGGCTTCGCGCTCGAAGCGCGCGAGGCGATCGGGGTCGCCGGCGAGCGAGGCCGGCAGGACCTTGATGGCCGCGGTGCGGCCCAGGTTCACGTCAACGGCGCGGAACACCTCGCCCATTCCGCCTGCGCCAATCCGCGAGGAGATCTCGTACGGTCCGATGCGGCTGCCGGAGGAGAGGGGCATGAAATGGAGGCGCCGGCCGCATGATAGTTCAGAATTCGCCGCTGCAGCCACGCCTGCAGAGCCTGTGTCTGCGCCGGTGTCGCATCGGGGCGCGGTTCGAACTTCAGTCCCCGACTCGCCCCTCGCCGTCGCTGAAGCGCTGCGCGAACCGCTCGAGCTCTTCGCTTCAATCGAGGTCCCCGGTCGTCGAGACGTGCAGCGCCGACTCGATGCGCTGAATGACGATGACCTGCTGTCCAGGAACTGAATGAGCACCCGGTTCGATGGTTTTGATTGCCAGGAACCGCTGACCGTCCGGCGACACGTCGTGGGTCCGCATCGCGGTCCGGGAGGGGTACGACCAGTCGAGAGGGAAACGGCGCGCCCGAACGGAGAACGCCGCGCTGTCCGAATCGACGACCGCTGACATCATGCGGCCGGCGGCCAGGGGTTGGGCGCTTCGAGGATCTTCAGCGCGACATCCCGGTGGAGCGTGCTGTCCCTCGCCCGATAGACCTCGCCCATGCCGCCAGCGCCGATCCGGGGGGTGATCTCGTACGGGCCGAGGCGGGTACCAGGGAGCAAGGGCCATTTTCAAGAGAACCGGCTCGATCATGAGGATGCCACGCTACGGCGCCCGCAGAAGACGACAGGCGGTATGTGGACCCTCCTGGCAGCAGCGGCGCCCTCCCGTCGCGCCGAAGGCAAACAGAATCCCGATTGACTAGACCGCTTCGCGGTAGGTCGTAGACCGACCGTCCTCCCACTGTTCCCCAGATCACGGTTTTCGACGATTTGAGCGCCCGCCTCGATAGGCTCCGCTGCATCCGCCTGGATGGGCCAGACGCATGTTCACAGGAGCTGTCCCATGACACCGCTACGTCAACGCATGGTCGAGGACATGCAGATCCGGAATCTCGCGCCCGCGACCCAACGCGCCTACGTCAAGTATGTCGCCCAATTCGCGCGGCATTTCGGAGCAGCTCGTGCGGGCGATGCAGGCGTTCCGGTCGACGTGACGCCCGACTGCTGACTGACGACGGCCGACTCG
>DATIEW010000331.1:0-7025 GCA_035455585.1 Vicinamibacterales bacterium
GCGCCCCGCTCCACTCGCGTGGCTCGCGTCGCTGCGCTCGGTCGCCCCTGCAAGGTCGCGCGGTCGGCGACTCAATCGGCATCATTCCTCTCCGACCGCTCGCGCGAACACGTCCTCGAGCGTCGGGACGCTCGGACGCAGGTGGCGCACCTGCACGCCGTGGCGCGCCGCGAGCGCGAAGATGGCCTGCTGATCGCGGCCGTTGTGACCCGAGAGGCCGTGCGGCACGAACACGCGCATGACGTCCTCGTCGGTGGCATGGCATTCCATGCCGGCGCTTCGCAGCAGATCGATGAACGCCGGCAGATCACCCTTGATCCGAAGCTCGAACACGCGGCCGGCGGGCCCCTTCAGCTCGGCGATCGGTCCCTGCGCGGCGATCTGCCCCTTGTCCATCACCACGACGTGATCGCACGTGTACTCGACGTCGGGCAGCAGGTGCGACGAGAGAATCAGGTTCACGTTCTTCTTGTGCCCGAGGTCGCGGATGAGCTCGAGCATCTCGTCGCGCCCCTTCGGGTCCATTCCGTTGGTCGGCTCGTCGAGGAACAGCAGATCGGGATCGTGCACGAGCGCCTGCGCGAGCTTGATGCGCTGCTTCATCCCGGTCGAGTAGGTCTCGACGTTCCGGTAGCGCGCCTCGCCGAGGCCGACGTAGTAGAGCACCTCGTGCGCGCGCTGCATCGCGTCCACTGCCGGCAGCCCGGCGAGCTGACCACAGTAGGCGACGAACGACACGGCGTTCAACCCGGGAATGTGCGCGTCGCTCTCGGGCATGTAGCCGATGCGCGCCCGGATCTCGAGCGGATGGGTGGCGACGTCCAGCCCGGCGACCGTCATGCGCCCCTCGTCCGGCTTGATGAAGCCGAGCAGCGCTTTCAGCATGGTGCTCTTGCCGGCGCCGTTGGGACCGAGCAGGCCGACGGCCCCGGCCGCGAAGCGCGCCGAAATGCCCTTGAGCGCGCGGTTCTTCCCGAAGGCGACCGTCACGCCGTCGAGCTGCACGATCGGCGCGGCGTCGCCCCCGCCCGCACGATCACGCGTCGCGATGACCTTGTCGATGGCGCTCGGTGAAGTCATGAGTGGTGACAGGACAGCTACTTATACGGCATCCCGGATCTGCGGGTTCATCCCTGCTCCCTCGACGGTCGTTCAGAGCGTTCCGCGCAGGCCGAGGTCGTCGGCCCGCTCGCGCATGAACGTAATCACGTTCGCGATGTGCTGCTCGAGCGGAAGGCCGATTTCCTCAGCGCCCCGCCGAAGCTCCTCCCGGCTGACCGCGCGCGCAAACGCCTTGTCCTTCATCCGTTTGATGACCGACGTCGCCTCGAGATCGAGGACGCTCTTCGAGGGGCGGACGAGCGCCGCGGCAGTCACGAAGCCCGACATCTCGTCGCAGGCGAACAGGGCGTGCTCCAGCCGCGACTCCCGCGGCACGCCGGAGTACTCCGCATGGGACAGGATGGCGCGGGTGACCCACTCGGGATAGCCCTGCGCTTTCAGGATCTCGACGCCGCGGAAGGGATGGTTCGCCTGATCCGGCCAGCGCTCGTAGTCGAAGTCGTGGAGGAGCGCCACGACGCCCCACTCCTCCTCGTTCTCCCCCCAGAGGCGCGCGTAGCCGCGGAGGGCAGCTTCGACCGCCAGCATGTGCTTGCGCAGGTTCTCGCTCTGCGTGTACTCGGTCATCAGGGCCCAGGCCCCCTCGCGCGACAGCTCCACGTCAGTGCACCCAGTTGATGAACGTCGTGATGATCAAGGCGTTGGTGAAGTCGATGAAAAAGGCGCCCACCATCGGGAGCACGAGAAAGGCCCGCGGCGCGGGACCGAACCGCTCCACGATCGCTTCCATGTTGGCGACCGCGTTCGGCGTGGCGCCGAGACCGAAGCCGCAGTGCCCCCCCGCCATCACCGCCGCGTCGTAGTCGCGGCCCATGACGTGGAACGTCACGAAATAGGCGAACAGCGCCATCAGCGTCACCTGCGCGGCCAGAATCACGACGAGCGGCAGCGCGAGATCGAGCAGTTCCCAGAGCCGGAGCGTCATCAGCGCCATCGAGAGGAACAGCGACAGCGCGATCGTGCCCAGGTCGTCGACCGTGCGCTGCTCGACGCGAATCGCACCGCTGAGGTCGGCGCCGTTGCGCATGACGGCCGCAACGATCATCGCGCCGATGTACGCGGGCAGCGTGATGTACTGTCCCAGCCAGCCGCTCAAGAGCCCGCCCGCCCACATCGCCACGAGCACGATCGTGATGACCTTCAGCAGGGTATACGCGGTTGGCGCCGCACCGGCAGGCTCGACGTCGATCTCTTCGTCGAGCGGATCGTACTGCGCCGCGGCGGTCCGCGCAGCCTGGGGCAGCACCTGCTCCTTCCGGGCAGGCTTGTACCGCTGAATCAGCGTGGTTGCCACCGGCCCGCCGATGAGGCCCCCGCTCACCAGCCCGAACGTGGCGGCGGCCATCGCCAGCGTGAACGCGGCGCTGAATCCGTACTGTTCCTCGATCAGCCGGCCGAAGGCCGCCCCGGTGCCGTGCCCCCCCGTCATCGTGATCGAGCCGGCGATGAGGCCGAGCAGCGGCTCCACCCCCAGCACCGCAGCCAGCGAGACGCCGACGGCGTTCTGGAGGACCGCCAGAATCGACGCGAGTATCCAGAAGAGTACCACCTGAGGCCCGCCGACCTTCAGCAGTCCGAGGCTCGCGCCAAGCCCGATGCTCGTGAAGAACGCGATCATCAGCGGCGTCTGGAGCGTGGTGTCGAACTCGAACGAGAGGACGCCCGCCAGGCGCAGGGACAGGCTCAGGGCGGCAAACAGAAATCCGCCCACGACCGGCGCAGGAATGTTGTAGCGATCGAGAAAGGGGACCCGTCGCCGAATGGCGTACCCCGCAAAGAGCACGACCGCCGCCAGCGCCAGCGTCTGGATCATGTCCAGCTTCAGCGTCATGGGGCGGGATCATATAACGGACGGGGGTTCAATCACGGAGGTTCGATCATGGACGTTCCTTCACCGACGCTCTCCACCATTTCGAGCGCGCGGCGGATGACCGACTCTGTCTTGGCAGTGAGTCCGAAGTCGGCCATGCGCGTCGGGTCGGCGATCGTGACCGCGGAGACGTCGGATCCATGCGCGAGGCGCCCCGCTGCCGGCCGGCACAGGTAATCGATGAGAACGAAGTGATAACGGACGCGGTGTGCCTCGTCGAGCAGAATCCGATCGAACACCTCGACGACCGGTCCGACGGTGACCACCAGTCCCGTCTCCTCGACGATCTCGCGCGCGACGCCCGCCTCCAACGTCTCGCCGACCTCCAGCGTGCCGCCCGGCAGGCTCCACCGGTCCGCGAGCGGCTCGAAGCGCCGCCGGATCAGCACGACGCCCCAGGGCTCCGGCAGTGCGTCCTGCCACTCGATCCGGGCGCGATCGGATTCGCCAACGAGCACCACCGCTCCCACCCCGACAACCGGTCGCTCCGGATACTCCCGCCTGCTGCTCATGCCTTCCCGGCGCTCGTCAACGGCTCCTCGAGCCCCGCATGTCCTCGAGGGCCCCGCCTGTCACAGCGCCAGCGAGGCTTCAGCGTTGAAATCCCAGCCTCGTGAATCGCCTGCCCGCAGGCGGCGCAGGCCGGCGGCGCCGATCATGGCGGCGTTGTCGGTCGACAACGACAGCGGCGGCACGAAAACGGGCACACCCAGCTGCTGGCCTCGTGCCTGGGCCTCGGTGCGAAGCCGGCTGTTGGCCGAAACCCCTCCGGCGATGCCCACGCTCTGCGCACCCAGCCAGCGAGCCGCCTCGAACGTGCGATCCAGCAGCGCCTCGACGACGACCCGCTGAAAGCTCGCACAGATGTCGGCGACTTCCTCGGACGGAAGCGCGATGCCCGCTCCATCAGCGGATGCGGCCCTGCCGCCCGGGGGCATGCCCGCTCGCTCGCGCACGAGCCTCAGGACGGCGGTCTTCAACCCGCTGAAGCTGAAGTCGGTTCGCCGCGCGACGTCAGGCGGCAGCACCCCCTCCCCTGTTGCGCGGGGCTCGTTGCGGTCGGCATGGGTCAGCCGCGCCGCCGGCAAGTCCCAGGCACGCTCGTTCCCCTCCCGCGCGAGTCGATCGACGATTGGACCGCCTGGATACCCCAGGCCCAGTAGCTTCGCCACCTTGTCGTACGCCTCCCCGGCGGCATCGTCCCGCGTCCGGCCGATCAGCCGGTAGCGGCCTGGAACCTGCACCAGGTAGAGGCTCGTGTGGCCCCCCGACACGACGAGGACGGCGGCGGGCAACGGCAGCTCCCCGTGCGCGAGCACGAGCGACTCGATATGGCCGGCAAGGTGGTGGACCGGGATGATCGGCACGCCCCGCGCCCATGCCAGGGACTTCGCAAAGGAGACACCGACGAGCAGCGACCCCACCAGGCCCGGACCCTGTGTGACGGCCACGGCACCGATCTCGTCGAGCGCCGTGCCACCCTCGGCCAGCGCTGCCTCGACGACGCCGCAGATGTCGCGCACGTGCTGGCGTGACGCCAGCTCCGGAACCACCCCACCCCACTCACGGTGAATGGCAGTCTGGGAGGCGATGATGTTGGAGCGTATGGCCCATGGCCGGCCGGGCTCTCCCGTTTCCGCGATGACGGCCGCGGCAGTCTCGTCGCACGAGGTTTCAATCGCGAGCAGGAGCATCGGGGAGTCGGGACGTCTCGAACGCGCGGCGCAGCGTCTCGTCGAACGGCGGGCGGAAGATGCCTTTCTCGGTGATGATGCCGGCGATATAGCGGTGCGGCGTCACATCGAACGCCGGGTTGCGGATGTGCGCGCCTTCGGGCGTCAGCCGCGACGAGCCGATGTGGCTGATCTCGCGGCGATCCCGCTCCTCGATCGGGATGTGGTCGCCGTCGGCGGTCGACAGATCGATGCTGGACAGCGGCGCGGCGACGAAGAACGGGATGCCGTGCGCGTGCGCGAGCACGGCGACCGTGTAGGTGCCAATCTTGTTGGCGGTGTCGCCGTTGGCGGCAATCCGGTCGGCACCGACGACGACCAGATCGACTTCGCCGGCGCGCATCAACGGGCCGGCCATGCTCTCCGTGATGACCGTGGTGCTGATGCCCTCGCGGACGAGCTCCCAGGCCGTCAGGCGCGCGCCCTGAAGGAACGGCCGGGTCTCGTCGGCGAACACCGCGATCTTCTTGCCCTGCTCGACGGCCGCCCGGATCACGCCGAGCGCCGAGCCGTAGCCGGCCGTCGCGAGGGCGCCCGCATTGCAGTGGGTGAGCACGCGCGCGCCGTCCGGGACGATCTCCGCCCCGAAACCTCCCATCACGCGGCAGTTGGCGACGTCCTCGTCGTGAATCGCGCGGGCCTCGCGCTCCAGCCGCGCGGCCAGCTCCTCGGTCGACTCGCCGGCCTGCGCACCTTCCGCAAACGCGTGCTTCATGCGGTCGATGGCCCAGAAGAGGTTGACGGCCGTGGGCCTCGTGGCCGCCATCATCTCGCACGTCTTCTGGAATTCGACCACGAACTGCCGCGTCCCCTTCGCGGTGCTCCGCCGCATCCCCAGCGCGATCCCCATCGCGGCGGCGACCCCGATGGCCGGCGCGCCGCGAATCACCATCGTGCGAATTGCGCGCGCGACTTCCTGGGACGTCCTGCAGCGGACGTAGACCTCCTGACCCGGCAGCTTGCGTTGATCGACCATGACGATGACATCGCTCTGCCAGTCAATCGTGGGGAGCATAGACAGTCCATTCTAAGGCAGTTCGCAGTTCGCAGTTCGCATGTCGCGGTTCGCGGTTCGACAACAGCTCACGTCGATGGCGGGGGCAACAGTCTGTCGTCGAACGGCAGCGGGAGCAACGCCGACAGCCGGTGGCTGGCGGTCGTACCATCGAGGTTGGCGAGAACGACCTCGATGTCGCCGCAGTATTCCCAGAGGAGCTGGCGGCAGGCCCCGCAGGGAGGAGTAGGCTGCTCCGTGTCCGCGACGACGGCGATCCGGGTGAAGATCTCGTGTCCTTCCGACAGCGCCTTTACCAGCGCGACGCGCTCGGCACACAGCGCCAGGCCATAGGACGCGTTCTCGACGTTGCAGCCGGTGACGACCACGCCGCCGCTGGTCTCCAGGGCTGCGCCGACACGGAACCCTGAGCGGCTGGCGTGCGCGCGCGTGCGCGCGTCGATGGCAGCGGCCACGAGCGCGGTCTCGAGTCCGGGCCGAGGTTCGTCCCCCGCCTCCACCGGTACGTCCCGCCACAGGCTCTCGTCGCGCCGGCTCTGGCCCGTGCGGCGCTGGTCCGTCCGGCGCTCGGCGGGATTGTAGCGGACCGTGTCTTCCTGCCGGTGGACTGCATCTCCGCGATGCCGGCGTTCGCCGCCGGTCCTGCGGTCGCTGGTGGAACGCCGTTCGACCTCGGGCCACCCAGGCTTCCTGCGATCAGAGTCGCTCAAGGATCCCCTCCAGCAGCGCGCCGAAGGCGGCGCGCACCTGCCGAGCCACCTCCATGACCTCGTCATGGACGAGCGGACGCGGCGACACTCCCGCGGCGAAGTTCGTGATGCACGAGATGCCGAGCACTTCCAGCCCCATGTGCCGGGCCACGATCGCTTCCGGCACGGTCGACATGCCGACGGCGTCGGCACCGATGGCGCGCAGATAGCGAATTTCGGCCGGCGTCTCGTAGCTCGGACCGTGGAGCGCGGCATAGACTCCGCGCGCCAGCGACAGGTTCAGGCTGTGCGCGGCTTCCGCGGCGAGGCTCCGGAGACGTGCCGCATACACCTCGGTCATGTCGGGAAACCTGGGACCGAATCGCTCGTCGTTGGGACCGATCAGCGGGTTGCTGCCCATCAGGTTCAGATGATCGTCGATGAGCATGAGCGTGCCGGGCGCGAGCGCGAGGTTGATGCCGCCGGCGGCGTTGGTCAGAACGATCGTTCGAATGCCCAGTGCGCCAACCACGCGCGTGGCGAACGTCACCGTGGCGAGGTCGTGCCCTTCGTAGAAGTGCGCGCGCCCCGAGAGC
>DATIEW010000332.1:0-2019 GCA_035455585.1 Vicinamibacterales bacterium
TCAAGTTCGACGGCTACCGCGTGCTCTGCCGGATCGACGGGCCCGACGTCCGACTGAGCACCCGTCGCGCGAACGACTGGACGGCGAGCTTCCCGAGCCTCGCCCGCGCCGCGCGGCAGCTCCAGGTGCGCGACGCGCTGATCGACGGGGAGATCGTCGTGCTCGACTCGCGGGGCCTGTCGAACTTCCAGTCGCTCCAGAACGCGCTGGGCCGGGGCCGCGAGAAGGACGTCGTCTACTTCGCCTTCGACCTGCTCCACCTCGACGGGCGGGACCTGCTCGAGACGCCGCTGCGCGAGCGCCGCGCCGCCCTCGAGGGGCTTGCGCTGCCGGAGCGCAGCGACGAGACCTTCCTCTACTCGCACCTCGCCACGGCGCGCTCGGCGGACGAGGTGGAGGCGCACTTCGACGACGCGCGGGAGCGGCGCAACGAGGGGCTGATGGTCAAGGACCCCGGATCGGTCTACCAGCCGGGGCGTCGCGGGCTCGGCTGGCTGAAGCTGAAGAAGGCGCTCGCCACCCTGGACTGCGTCGTCGTCGGCGTCGAGTGGGGGCACGGCAAGCGACGGGGCGTCCTCTCCGATTACACCTTCGCGGTGCGCGGCGCCGACGATGGCTCCCTGCTGACGATCGGCAAGGCCTACACCGGCCTGACCGATGCCGAGATCGCCACCATGACCGAGCACTTCACGGCGATCACGCTGCGCGACTTCGGGCGCTATCGGACCGTCGTCCCCGAGGTCGTCGTCGAGATCGCCTTCGATCGGATCATGCGCAGCAGCCGGCACAAGAGCGGCTTCGCGATGCGCTTCCCCCGCATCGTCCGGATCCGCGACGACAAGACCCCGGCGGACATCGACGACCTCGCGACGGTCGAGGGGCTCTTCACCGCCCAGGCCAGCGGCAGGATCCTGCTGGCGCGCGGCGCGAAGGGCGAGACGGAGCGGATCGCGGCGACCGGCGAGGTCCCCCAAGCGTCGGACGGCGGCTAGGCGCCGGCTCTACGATCCCGCCGTGACCAACCTCGATTCTCGCGGTGCCGTGACGTTCAGGCCCGGCTGGGATAGCCAGGATCGATGGACGCTGCGCTTCCTGGACCCTGTGGTCGAGCAGGCGTACCTGGAGAGCATGAGCGAGCTCGGCCGACAGCGCCAGCGCATCGCGATAAGCGTCGGCACCCCGCTCTGGATTTTCGCGGCGGTGCTGGGACCCCCGCTGCTCGGCATTGCGTCCGAGCCGATCGCGGTGGCCGCGATTCTCAGCATTGCCGCGCAGGCAGTCGTGGTCTGGCTGACCCGGCGCCCGCTGCCGCTACGGCAGATCTGGGCTTTTGCCTTCATCCTCACGGTGGTTGGGGCCGTGGGAATCGTCGTCGGGCTACTCCCGGACGGGGCCTTCGAGTATGTCGGCGCAGCAGCCCTCATGACCAATGGCGTCACTGCCATCGGGTTGGTTCGCCCTGCCTCGTGGGTGGCGGCTGCGATCGCCGTCATGCAGTGCATCCTGTTCACGGTGGTGATCTTGGCGCTTGGGGCGGCTCTGCTTGGCCTCTTCCAGCTATTCCTGCTCATCGGAACGATGGCGGTCGCCTATCTGGGTAGCCGATACATCGAAACCGCCGAGCGCAAGGCCTTCGCCCAGGGTCTCCTCATCGCTGACCTCCATCGACGAATCGATCGTCTCTTCCGCCAGTACCTCTCACCCGACGTCGCTCAAGTGCTCGTGGACGACCCGACGCGTGCGGAGCTCGGCGGTGAGGTCGTCGAAGTCAGCGTGCTATTTGCCGACCTGCGCGGTTACACGCCGTTCTCCGAGCGGACTGCGCCGGCCGACGTTGTGGCCATGCTGAACGAATACTTTGGCGCCGCGGTTCCGGCGGTCTTCGCCGAAGGCGGAACGATCGTCCAGTTCATGGGCGACGCGCTCATGGCCATCTTCAACGCCCCTTTGCGTCAGCCAGATCACGCCCTGCGTGCCTGCCGGGCCGCGCTCGCCATGCAAGCCTCGCTGGCCGCTGTA